>CAMLMF010000450.1 GCA_946480995.1 uncultured Bdellovibrio sp.
CTCTATCGAGTTTAAAGATGGGGGCTATGCCGCAAAGGTTCATCTTTGACTCTTCTATTTTAAACTCTGTTGTTGGTGGTCAATCAGCCATCGATATCCCTAAGCTTAATATTCATACATTAGAAGCAGCGACGGCCTTTGTGCTGAGTTATGGTTTTGATTTAAACCGCGCCGAAGATGTCGAAAAAATCTGGTACTATCATCGACGAGCCTTGGTGTTGATGTTGGAAAAGCTGGGCTTTAACGAAACCGAGTTGCCAGAAGTTTTTCGCGATCGCAAACACTTAGGGGATATTCGTCGCTTGTTGATTTATGCAAGCTCTTCGTCACCTGATGAAGTTGAGATGCAAAAATGGGCCTGTGCGATCTTGCGTTGCATGCACGTCTTTGTGCACGCAGAAAATGATTTGTTCAGTTCCTTCGCAGAAGAAATCCAGTCACAAATTTTATCGGCATTTCAGGCCTGCACGGTTCACGATGGAAGCCATCATACGACCTTTTTGCAAAGCCCTAGCAATCCCGAAGCGCCACGTATTGAGCTTTTAGGTTTTGAAGTTAAGCCGTTTAAGACGTCTTCGAGTACCGTTATCAAGTTGTTAGCCAAACCTGACGCCTTAGCGATGAAGATCTTTGATAAATTGGGCGTAAGATTCGTGACGCGCAATTTGTTTGATACGTTTCAAGTTGTGCGTTTTTTAGTGCGTGAAAACATTGTCAGCTTCCCGCACATTATGCCGGACCAAAGTTCAAACAATCTTTTTCCGGTGGATCTATTCATGGAAGTCTGCGATGAGTTGGCGCAGCGCCTTGATACGTTGGATGAAAAAAGCATTCAAGCGGCTTTTGACCAAAAGCTTGCGGAAAAAGGCGAGTCGGTGAAGTTCTTAAGAAAAGAAAATTTCTTTTCGGGCGAAGACTATCGTTTTATTAAATTTATTTCGCGTAAATTGATCCATGTAAAACCTTTGGGAGGAAAGGAAGAGTTTAGCTTCTTCTATCCATTTGAAGTTCAGATCATGGATCAAGCCGCGCATCAGAAAATTCTCTCGGGCCCTTCAGAGCATCAGGCCTATAAGGAAAGACAAAGAACAGCGGCGCGCAAGCGTCTGTTCCCAAGTTCTAATTGATTTATGTTTTTAAAGTTACTTTCTTATCCTCGTTCGATCATTGCAGTCCTTTTGTTCCCGGTTCTCACTGTGGGCTGTGCCATGGCGATGATTGTGGTGAATTTGCTTTTTAATAAGCGACGAATTGAAGATCACATTGTCGTGTTCTGGACCCGCACGACGTGTTGGATGTTTGGTGTGAATGTGGTGACTCATGGGGTGGAAAATCGCCCACGTGGTGGTTATTTGTACGTCTTTAATCACACCAGTTTTTTTGACATTTTCGCAATGAACGGGTGGTTGGGAAGTTTTCGTTTTGGCGCTAAGATTGAGCTTTTCAGTATTCCTATTTTTGGTTTTGCCATGCGCCGAGCAGGCATTTTGCCGATTGCCCGGGAACGTCGTGAAGAAGTTTTCAAAGTCTATGAGGCCGCGGAAGCGCGCATTAAAGCCGGGGAGCGTTTTGCCTTAGCACCGGAAGGCACTCGACAAGAAACAGAGACCTTAGGGCGTTTTAAGTCGGGTCCTTTTGTTTTTGCCATTAATGCCAAAGCGCCCATTGTGCCGGTGATCGTTAAAGGGGCTGCGGCCATTTTGCCAAAGGGGCATATCGTACCTAATTGGGGAGTGTGGAGCCGCACAATCCATCTGACGGTCTTACCACCCATTGATCCCACGCCATTTACAATGAAAGATCGTCCGGCTTTGCAAGAAAAAGTGCGCGCGGTGATGTTGCCGTATTTTCAATAAAGGGACGCTTTCTGGTCCCTTGTTGTCGCTAAATTTAAATCTAGACTTGATTGGGGCCTCGTACTTTAATTGAGTCATGAAAACAATTTTAAGTATTTTAGTTCTTTTGTTGGGATCTGTTTCTTTTGCACGTCTTTCCGACGGAAAAGCACATTTGAAATTACAAGGCGACGAAATTGTCATTTCGGTGGACAAGGGTTTTCACTTTAATAAAGAGGCTCCTGCGGCGGTGGTGATTGGTGATCAGTCGACAGAACCCCGTATCAAGGAAGAAAAGAAATTTGTTTTCTCGGCGAAGGCTGCAAAAAAAGCAGCCCAGTTTACCGTTTCATTTTATGTTTGTGACGATGGTAAGACGGTGTGCGAAGAGCATTCGGAAAATTACCGTATCAAAGGCAAAAAATTACTTCTTGCCAAGAAAACCGAGGTCACAGCGGTTAAAGTAGCCACCGAAGCTGCGGGTGATTTACAAAAAAATCATCATGGTTTTTATGAAGGTGATTTTAGTGAAATCCTAAAAATGGCCATGGAGCAAAAGAAAGCTTTGTTTGTGGACTTTGGTGCGCCTTGGTGTCCCGCTTGTGTGCGTCTTGAAACAGAAGTCTTTGGCGAAAAAGAATTTCAAAAGGCTTCAGATAAATTTATTAAAGTCGCTGTGAACATTGATAAGGCTCGTAACAAGCCTTGGGCTGATAAGTACGGAGTCAAAGTGATTCCCACGTTGATCGTTATGAACGGCGAAGGGGAAGAGTTGGCGCGTTTGGTGGATTTCCGTCCGACAGCGCAACTGGTGCAGGATCTTCAAGATCTGCAAAGCAAGCCGATGTTGGCGAAAGACGAGCTGGAAAAGAACGCCGCCGAAGGAGATGATTCCGCTCGCCAAGAGCTGGCTTTACGCGCGTTTAACGCTATGAACTTTGCCGAAGCCGTGAAGTGGTTAAGCCCGATGGGCATTAAGACCTTCCTTTTGGCGAAT
Organism: uncultured Bdellovibrio sp.; assembly: GCA_946480995.1. The sequence continues at coordinate 2,833 of CAMLMF010000450.1, forward strand.
AGT
>CAMLMF010000451.1 GCA_946480995.1 uncultured Bdellovibrio sp.
ATTCGTTTAAATAAATTTCCAGCATGGTATAACCACTTGCATCTGCTTTGTTGCGGTCGTTGGCATCATTTGGATTCAATCCTTTTTTTGTTTCCCATGCATCGGGCATGCCATCGTTATCTGTATCTAAACTTGTTTCATGCGGGTTCACCCACAGGTGCTTTTTTAGCAAAGGATGGTTCACATCCATGCCGGTGTCGATGATCGCAACGACGATGTCGCGAGGTTCTTGCGCTAAAGAAACAGAAACGGGCAGCGCGATTAATAAAGGAAGTAATAATGCTGTAGAGTAGTTTGCTTTTGTCTTCATGCAGAAGTACCAAAGCAATCGCTACGCCAAGTTTCCGCCGCGTAGTTTTGATTTCACCTGTAACATTTCCGAAAGTGTACTGAAATTTCTAAACATAAAAAAAGCCCGAACATCTGTTCAGGCTTTTCTGGTCACCATAAGTGACTTTACAACTGTCTAAAGTTTTGACACTTCTCCTCTGAAAAACGAGGTTTTAAGCGACTCTTTTGATTCCCGCAGGTTTTGCGAGGGTGTATTTGTTTCGACCCGTTTGTTTGGATTCATACAAAGCCTCATCGGCACGCTTATACCAGCTGTCAGCGGTTTCGTTGGCGTGAATTTCTGCAATCCCCATTGAAACGGTGAAGCGAATTTCAAGCTTGTCGTGCACAAAGACCTCTTTACGGATGCGCGCCATGGCTTCTTCGGCCATTTTGATCGCTGATTCCGCATTGCAACCTGGCAGGATCACGCCGAACTCTTCGCCTCCCAGGCGGGCTATAAAGTCTTCTTCGCGTGAAAAGCTTTCTTGCAGCAAACGTACACATTCTTGCAAGACAAAGTCGCCGATATCATGCCCATAGGAATCGTTGACCTTTTTAAAGTGGTCGATGTCTAGGATGATTAATGTCATCGGGTCTTTATCAATGTCGTGTAATTGTAAATAGCGACGCACTTGTTCGTCATAGCTTTTGCGGTTGTGCGCACCAGTTAAATGGTCACGGCGCATGGTTTGGTTGGCTTCCATCAATTGCTTTTTCACGGTTGTCAGGTTCTTTTTGATGGACTCCATGCGTTTTGAACGGCGTTCATTGTTGGCATTTTGGTGATGCAGGTAAAAATCAATGAATTCGCGGGAACGAGTGCGCAGATCTTCGATCGAATTTGATTCGACCGCTTCGCGCAACTGTTCAAGGCTTTGATTGATGTCTCCTTGGGCGGAGTCTTCGATATGAGCTTCTTCGCTAAGGTGATCGGCAAAATCCCAGATGATACGTTTAAAATCATCAAACGTATTTTGCACGTAAGTGTATTCATCAATACGATAGCTTGAAATAAATTGGCGTAAGCGGAACAGAGTTTTCTCTGTGGCTTCCGAATCGGGTTGCACCAGTTCTTTGGCAAAAGTATCAAGCTTTGCTCGTACTTTGCGTACTTGGTGACCTTGGATTTCAAACAGATGCTTATTGTACGTGTCTAGAATATACAGCAACGTGGCGCGATCTTCCGTCAGCGTTGGTGCGCTGCTGGCAGATCCTGGGGTGCCTGAGTTGTTACCCCAATCCATATCAAACTGCTCAACAAGCTTTTTCATCCACGTCTTCAAATCAGGCCTCCTGGTAGCACAAAACTAACACATGTTCTTTTCGGATTTTTGGCGGCGGATTGAAGGCAAGAAGAAGAGATTTCACTGAAAGTCCTGTGCCCGAATGAGACGGGTTAAGACCGGCGGGAATGGAATCAAAGAAAGTTAAATATTTTGTCAAAACTTATGACAGGACTAACGCGGCCCCCTTCACACTAAGGTGTGAACCTGGACAAACATCAGAGGTGCCCCCCCAGAAAGGCGTTGGGGGGGGGCCTTCTAGGGAGTCGTATTTAATGCGAGGACAAGGAGCCGTGGAAAGTTGCATGAAAATCCACGTCCAAAGAAATTTCAGTGTTCAATGCCTTAGAAACAGGGCAGTTGGTTTTTGCGTGCTCTGCTATTTTCTGAAAAGTTTTGGCATCGATATCCGAAACTGAGGCGCGCAGACGAAGTTTAGAACTGGCGATCGAAAAGCTGTCTCCACTTTGTTTAAGTGTGACCGTGGCTGATGTTGCTAAGCTGTCCGCAAGTACGCCTTCTTTACTTAGGGCCGCTGCCAAAGCCATCGTGAAGCAGGCAGCGTGGGCTGCGGCGATCAGTTCCTCAGGGTTCGTGCCCTGGGATCCTTCTTCCATGCGTGTAGAGTAAGAATATGGGGTGTGGCGAAGGACCTGACTGTCTGTTGAAATATGTCCCGTGCCCGATTGCAGATTGCCATGCCAAATTGCTGTGGCTTTTCTTTCCATAGAGACCTCCTTTAGCGTTCCCGCAAGTTTAAGCGAGTCTATTTTTTTTTGCCTAGGGGCTCGTCAAAATACAAAGACGACGCTTGAAAAATGTGCCTAGAATGAAGTTATGAGCTTAGAGAAATTTTTTTCTGATTTAATCCAGCGGGTGGAAGACTCCGACATTGTGTCAAATGCGGGGAAGGATGCTGAGGGCTTTTATAAGCCAACTCGCACGATCTTGCTGCGCCATCTGAACTTACTTAAAGACCTGCACAAAAAGCCCTTGGCGAAGCCGATGTTGCAAGCTTCGTGGAAGTACGTCGTCGAACAGCTGCCCTCCGAATGGCTTATTCCAGATCCCGAAGATCGGGACGAGTTAAAAGCAATTTTGAAGTAGTTTTTTGCTCGCTTGCCCTGCAACGACAATGTCCGGCTGGTGAATAAGCGGGATCTTTGGGAGCCAATGATCGCATATTCTAGTCGTCAGTTGACCTGGACTTGTTTGGA
>CAMLMF010000452.1 GCA_946480995.1 uncultured Bdellovibrio sp.
TAACCTTGTCAGTGGTGATTTTTGCCACTTTATCTTGAACCTCTTGCGAACGAGGAAACCACAAAACTTCGATGATAGGGAAAGAACTCACCGCTTTTCCGGCAAAGAAAAAATCTGTATGTACTCTTTCAAAAGTGAAATTAGCTTCATCAGTGTTTAACGCCGCTGCCAAGGCTGGTAACAGGTCTTTACTAAGAGTTTGTACGTGTTCTTGCGACATTGCGCGCATGCGAAGATGGGGCATTTCTATTCCTATTTCTTTAGTTCGAAAGGGACTTTTTCTAGAAGCTGTCCGTTCACCATGATTTCCAGATAGTGGATTCCTGGATAGTATACTCTGGTGGTGATGGGTTTAAACGAATGCTTCTTTTTGATTTCGATAGTTTCTTTGGGTTTCATCTTTTTCGTTGTGAGCTTAAATACTTTCGGAGCATTTTTGCCATTCGATTTTTTGTGATGAATAACGTAATCGACCATGATCTGCGTTGCCGAGCTTGAATTCAGTACGAATGAAAATTCTAAGTATTCACCCACGTGGACTGCCTTATTGGAGACTTTTAAGTCTTTAAGGCTGATCTTACCTTTGCTTTCAAATCCCAATAGTTTCAAGGCTTCGCCGTTGCCCTTTTTTAGCAATGTTCTTAAAGCGTGACGAATGATCCAGTTGATTTTTTCTGCGTGGATTTTGGGAGTTTCCTTAAGCCACTTCTTTGCAGTTTGCACGGCAATGTGTGGGTGATCCTTGGAAATATCATTTAGGTGATTTGCCACAGATTTTCTGACGTAAAGTTCGTCGTCGTATTTTAGCTTTTCTAAAAGCTCAAGGGTTGGTGCGGGATCTTTAATAAAGGACTTTAATTGCTCCCCCCAAGGCAGGCGGGGACGGGAACCTTCAGAAACCAAACGACGAACGTGGTGATTTTTGTCTTTTGCCCACTTGTGCAAGACTTTTAAGGTCTTTGCTTCGTGATGGATTAAGTACGGGCGAATGGCGAATTCTGCTGTAAACCTCTGTGTCAGTTCGTGCAAGGCTGCTAATGATTTATCGAAATCTTCTAAGCCGTATTTTTGAATGAACTCAGTAAAGGCCCACAGGTCAAAACCTGATAAGGGCTCAATGCGGGCTTTAGGTTTCGTTGCCGCTTTCAGTAAAAGTACCAAAGCCTTGGGATAGTCTTGGGGCAAATGCGCTTTTAAAGCGTCACGCAACAGTTGCACGCGGGGCTTTAGCTCTAAGGGACCCAGCTCTTTGCTGACTTTATTAAAACTTTTTACGTCGAAGTCCGCGTAATGATCTTGGAGGTGGGCTGCGATCCTGCTGACAAGATCTGCATTGATCCAATTCTTAAAGGCGGACTCGGACTCTTGGGCTTTTTTCTGTGGCATTACTTAAAATTCAACTTATCGCAGTAGTGACGCAGTTCTTGGATGCTTTCGCGGATGTCTTCCAAAGCGCGGTGTTTGTTCGCTTTTTGGTAAACGTACTTGTACTTGTTATTGATGATCACTTTCCATGACGACACGTCGACCATGCGATAGTGCAGACGTCCGGCAAGGTCTTTCATATATTTATCAATGAACAAACGATCTTGCATGATTGAATTGCCGGCCAAAACCGGGCGATCTTTGGGGTCTGGGAAGTGTTTTTTGACCATATCGACAAGTTTTGCTTCGACTTGATCAGGCTCCATGCCGTTGGGAACCTTGGCGGTCAGACCTGATTTCTTGTGGTGCTCAGTGTTCCAGGCGTCCATCGCGTCTAAATATTTTTGCGGTTGTTTGACGACGGTTTCAAAAGTGTCCAGCTCTTTAAAGTTTAAATCGGTTACGATCGCTGCGACTTCGATGATCACTTCTTTTTCGACATCGAGACCGGTCATCTCCATATCAAGCCAAAAAAGTTTTTGCATGAAAGAATCCTGTTCTAGGGCCGTGGGCCCGGAAAGATCCTTATGATGATAGAACTCTTGTGGCTAGACAAGAAAGTTTAACTTTTCTGTTGCTCCATGCCGGAAAGAAGAGCCTTTTGGACTGTGGTAATCAGGGCATTTTCATCCCATGGCTTGTCGATAAAGGCGTAAGCCCCTAGGCGTTGGGCTTCAAGGACCATTTCTTTTTGTCCGTAACCAGTATGAATGACAAAGGGGATGTTGATGTTGTTTTCGCGCATCCATTTCAGGACTTCAAGGCCTGACTTCTTCGGCATTTTTTCATCGGAAAGGACGGCATCAAAAGTGTAGGCTTTTAAAAGATCTATGCCCTCAAGGCCATTGGATGCTTGTTTGATTTCTGAGGCGTGTTCCACCAGCAGGTCGACTAAGACTTCACGCAACTCACTTTCATCGTCAATGATCAGGAGTCGGCCTTTGTTGTTTGTTCCAGAGTGTGCAGGTGTCATCCGCAGTACTATGACAAAACTTATTGGCAACGTCACGGCAGAGAGCACTGTGACGTTGTCAATTTTTTTTGCCTGCGAGGAGGGAAGCTGTCAAATTATCTTAATAAATAGCAATCTATTTGCTTTTCTCAGAGCTGATGATTTTGTATTCGCCCGCTTTAGAAATCGCGGCTTGAATTTGATCTTGAGAAATCGTGACACCTTGTTTTGATGAGACCATCACTTTACCAACGCTAACATCACATTTTTCAAGGCCTTCGATTTTGCAAACTTGGGCTTTGATTGATTTCGCGCAAGAACCGCAGTGCATGCCTTCCACGTTGTATGTTGTCGATTCAGCAAGGGCTGTGTGAGCAAATAATAGGGCTGTGATAACCAGGGCCTTTTTCATGGGCTGTCTCCTTAAGGTGCGACCACAGTATACCCCTTTT
>CAMLMF010000453.1 GCA_946480995.1 uncultured Bdellovibrio sp.
TGTTCTAAGGCAAGCTCTGCAGATAAAAGTCCCAAAGCTGCATGCAAAGGATCGTGCGGTGGAATATCTTCAGCACGAATTAAAATTAAGTCGGGCATTTCTTTTAAAAAGGAGTGCAAAGGTTTGTCGCGAAATCGATATGCCCCCGAGGCAAAAGTCACCAACGGTTTTTTGCCTGGCTCAGGAAGGTAACGCTCGCCCATTTCAATGGTTTTTTGCGCTTTCGTTTTAAGATCTGTTGCGATTTCATGGTTAAAGCCTCGCGCAGCCAAAAAGATGTCTCCCTTTTTCATTAAAATGGGAGCTTTCATTTCCGTTGAACGAATATACATTTCACCTTGTGTAACAACATGAAAACCGATGCTTTGCTCGCACGGAAAACGAATCGCCCAAGGACGATACAAGGCATGACTGGCTAACACCGACTTTTCAATTCCTGATAATTTTAAGATATCCGACAATATATCCATAAAAACACTGTAAACGATTATAGACTATTTGTCTTTAGGATTAGACAAAAAGACATGAAATTAGGATTTATACCCATTACAAGTCCACATAATAGCCGATATATTGGATCTATGAGTTAACCCCTTTGAAAGGAAGTTCATTATGAAACAAAATATATTGGTTGTTGGCGCCACAGGCACCGTGGGTACAGAGATCGTAAAAGGATTGAAAGCAGAGGGACACAATGTTCGTTCTGCAACTAGCAAGTCAGGAAATATCCCTGCCGATCAAGTGCATTTGAATTTACAAACGGGCGAGGGGCGCAGTGAAGCCTTTAAAGGTATTGATCGTGTTTTTCTGCTCTCGCCCGGCGGCTTGCTAAATCAGGATGCACTTTTGATTCCGTTAATAGATGAAGCCAAAAAACACAGCATTAAAAAAGTGGTGTTGATGACGGCGATGGGTGCAAATGCAAATCCAGAAGCACCTCTAGCCCGGGTGGAGCAGGCTTTGGAAAAGTCGGGCTTGTCTTACAACATTATCCGCCCGAATTGGTTCTTTCAAAATTTCAACACCTTCTGGTTGGGTGATATCTTAGAGACAGGCAATGTATTGCTGCCAGCCGGGACGGCCAAAGTTAGCTTCATTGATGCGCGCGATATTTCAGCTGTGGCGGTAAAACTTTTGTCATCTGACGAATTTAATAATAAAGCATTCGAGCTAACAGGGCCTGAAGCGATTGATCACAACACAGTCGTGCAAGTTCTGAGTGAAGTGTCAGGTAAAAAAATTGGTTACAAAGAGATTTCTCCGAGTGAGTTTAAGACGAACATCACAAAGCGTGGAGTCTCCCCGGAGTATGCTGATTTCTTAAATCTGATCCTGGGATTCTTGCGCGAAGGGTACTCGGCGGGAGTGACAGACTCGGTGCAAAAAATCACTGGGAAAAAACCACGCAGCGTTTTGACATACGCTCAAGATAACAAGCAGAACTGGTCATAAAATTTTGTCTCTAAAAATATGAGAAGTTTCAGATTCGGAAGCTTCTCATATTTTCATCGACGTTATCCGCATTTGAATAATAATAAGATGAGAAATTCTTTTGTTTCTTGCGGACGTCCACAGGACTCCCGTCGCTATTAATAACAAATATTTGTTTTCAACTTTGCTCTCAACAAAAAATTGTGTAACGATTAATTAACAAAACGATTTTGTATTTAATTGGTTTTCGTTTCAGTTCTTTTAGAAAGAGATTCTGATGAAAAAGCACGTGTTAGTAGTTCACGAAGAAGCAAACGTAAAAGATTTTATCCAGTCCGCACTGGGTGATCGTTGTGAGTTCAAATTTGTTCAAAGCATAGCGCAGGCTTCAAGCGAAATTAAAGGAGGCTTGTACTCTTTATTATTACTTGATGCTGATATACCTGAGGGGAGTAGTTTCACTTTTTGTCGTTGGCTGCGAGAGCAGAAAAACTTTGAAGACCTTAAAATCATTGTGATGGTCTCTGAAAGTAAGAGTGAAGATAAAATGAGCGGCTTTGAAGCGGGGGCTGATGACTATATTGTTAAGCCTTTGGATGCGACAGAAATTCGCTCGCGCATCTTGGGTCGCCTCACCCGCAAAGGTAAAAAGTCGGATTCGATTCTGCATATTGAAAAGTATGTGATCGATCTTAATAAGCAGAAAGTGAAAGAGCTGTCAGGCGGGGCTGAGCGCATGCTGTCACTGACTCCGATCGAATTTAAATTATTTCTACATTTCTTGCAGAACCAAGAAAGAATCTTTACGCGCCAAGAGCTGCTGGATATTTTTTGGGAAGGCAGCACTTATATTTCAAGGCATACAGTGGATACGCATATTTCTTCTTTGCGAAAAAAGATGGGTCCAAACGGAATTCATCTGCGCTCGGTTTTTAAGCGCGGCTATGTTTTGAATTTGCCGAAAGAACTTGCTCAAGACACGCAACCATCAAGAGTCCTTAGCATGCCCTCCGCTTAGCGGTGGGTTGCTAGCGACTTAACTTAATAACTTCTTCGCAAGACTGACAGCGCGTTCAACCAACTCAAAAGAACTTTGATGGAGGGACTCGCTGTTTTTAACATATTCCATTCCGACAGCTTCGTAAGCATAATCGTGGATTTGATCTTTGTGATGTATAAATTCTTCCGGATAGGTCTTCCAATTACTTGTAAAAAGGATATCCTCGACACCGCATTCTTCAATAAAATCTTTGGTTTGAATATCCCATGTTCCACTTTTCACCATTTTAACATCAAGATGAAGGGGGTTTTTGAAGGTTATCGTATTGCCGCTAATCTTTTCGATTGTATGGATCTCATTTATCTGCATCCCTCCATTTTCACCAAACAGACGGGT
>CAMLMF010000454.1 GCA_946480995.1 uncultured Bdellovibrio sp.
CGTGAAAGGGAGTTGTCCTGGGCCTCTAGACGATGGGGACCCTTAGACATACGACGAATGCGACAAACGAGAAAAATGGTGGCTCGCGATGGATTCGAACCATCGACCCCTTCATTAAAAGTGAAGTGCTCTACCAGCTGAGCTAGCGAACCACTGTCCGTTTTGGAAGTGCTAATTTGTAGTATGCCAGGACCAAAGTCAATACGATTTCTTGCAGTATTTTAAAAAAAGTTGGGCTTTTTTTAAAGTTCTTTCGGGCTTTGCTTAAGCTCTGTGCAAAGTCCCCCGCGTGAAAGATAACTATGCTTAATTATTGAACAAAGGCTTCACCCACAACGTCTGTTCACGGCCTGGGCCGATGGAAATAACGTCGATTGGTGTGCCTAACTGCGAACCCAAATAGTCGATGTAGTTCGTTGTTGGGCGTGGCAGATCCGAAAGTGTTTTCACTTTCGTCAAATCTTCCTTCCAACCTGGCATCCACTCGATGATCGGTTCTACTTTTTCTAACTCGTACGGTGACGTCGGCAATTCTGTGATCACTTCGCCGTTTAATTTGTACGCTGTGCACACGCCAATGCGATCATGGCCTGTTAATACGTCTAATTTCATCATCGCTAGGTTCGTAATTCCATTCACGCGGATCGCGTATTTCAACGCTACTAAATCCAACCAACCACAACGGCGGGCTCTACCAGTTGTTGAACCGAATTCATTGCCGTCTGCTTGGATTTTTTGTCCTACTTCGTCTGTCAGCTCTGTCGGGAATGGGCCGCCACCTACGCGTGTTGCATAGGCTTTGAAAACGCCAATCACTTTTGAAATGTGTGATGGACCGATACCTGCGCTGGCGCACGCATTGGCCGCTAGAGTGGAAGAGCTTGTTACGAACGGATACGTGCCGTGCATGATGTCCAACATCGTGCCTTGAGCGCCTTCAAACAACACGCGCTTACCTGATTTTAAATTTTTATTGATGAACAACGAAGTGTCTTTCGTGCGGTATGGAGCTAACTCTTCCGCAACGGCTTCGATGTCCTTCATTAGCGTTTCGATTTTGAAGGTTTCTACTTTGTAGTAGTTTTCCAACATAAAGTTCTTTTCACGTAACGCTAGTTCGATTTTTGCTTTCAAAGTTTCACGATCAAAAATGTCGCCAAACAAAACAGCGCGACGGGAAGCGCGGTCTTCGTAAGCCGGGCCAATGCCTTTTCCTGTTGTGCCGATTTTGCCTTCGCTTAACGCGGATTCACGGGCTGCATCCAAAGCCTTGTGGTACGGCAGAATGATTGTTGCCGTGTCTGCGATCATCAGCTGTTTTGGATTTTGCAAATAGCCTGAAGTTTTTAATTTGCGAATTTCATCACGGATTGAAAAAATATCGATCACCACGCCTGGGGCAATCACGCATTGTGTTTCAGGACGAAGGATGCCGCTGGGAACTAGGTGTAACACCGTTTTTTGTCCGTTCACTACTAACGTGTGACCCGCGTTGGCTCCACCTTGGTAGCGCACCACCATGTCTGCTTTTTCTGCAAACACGTCGATCAGTTTACCTTTTCCTTCATCGCCCCATTGGGCGCCGACAACCACAATACCTGACATGAGAAATCCCTTCGCTAGACGCCTGTTGGCGCCTCTGGGAACTTTCCCTCAAAGAGTGGGGGCAATCAAGTTTTATTCGCCTTTGAACGGGGCTGCTCCGTACCATGGGGCTCTTGGCGGGAGGGTGTCAGAAGTGGAGCCGTCGACGAAGAACGCCATAAGCTTATTAGCCGCTACCTGAGAGGCTTTAAAGAACGCGTCTTCCGTATTTGCTCCAATGTGGGGAGTCAATGTCACGTTGTTATAAGTTAACAAATTTGAGTTTCGTTGCAGCGGTTCTTTTTCAAAAACGTCTAAGCCCACGGCACGCAACCAGCCCTTGCCTAAAGCTTCGCACAGATCGTTTTCGTTGATGACAGAGCCGCGCGAGGTGTTGATCAAAACGATTCCGCGGTGCAGATATTCGAAATGAGAGCGGTTGAGCATATGCTCTGTTTCTAAAGTTTTCGGAACATGGAAGCTGACCACGTCGGCTGTTTTTAAGACCTCTTCGTAGCTTAATCTTGGAATCTTTAATTTTTCAAAAACGCTGTCTTCTTGATACGGGTCAAAGGCCACAACATTCATGCCGAAAGCTTGAGCAATTTCTGCAACGCGAGTGCCGATGCGGCCTAAGCCCACGATGCCGTAATTTCGGCCCGACAACTCAATGCCCGTGATAGCATCGCGATTCCAGTCGCCAGCTTTGACCATTTTGTGGCCCTGCTGAATGTTGTTCACACAACTTAAAACTAAGCCCCAGGTTAATTGCGCAGCAGAATCAACATTTGCCGATGGCGTGTGCATGACCGTGACACCCCATTTTTGGGTGGCATCCAGATCAATGTGATCAAAGCCACTGGTGCACGTGATAATGAGTTGCAGCTGTTGCGCTTTTTTTAAAAGTTCTTCGTTGATCTTTGTGCGGCTGCGAATAATTAAGGCGTGCGCGCTGACCAAATGTTCTAGCGGCAAATGCTGCGGATTATCCGCACGCACCACTTCAAATTGGCTGTGCTGTTGTAAGTATAAAAAACTGTCTTGGGCAAAGCGATCGGTGATCAGGATTTTCTTTTTCATGGATTTTGCTCCAAGTATTTTTTCGCTTCCGCCGTCACCATGGCCACTTGTTCTATTGTCAATGAACCGCTGTCAAAGTGGTGCATCGTGCGACCCAAACTATCGATCAAACGCACCAGCTCGTGATCCTGAATGTAACCCATGTGACCAATGCGAAT
>CAMLMF010000455.1 GCA_946480995.1 uncultured Bdellovibrio sp.
AGTCAAAAAGGTATGAGATGCGCATCGATCCGCCGCAACTTTCTCGCTCTTGCATTTTTCTTCAGCCAGTTTTACCAGCTCTTTCTGCTTGGCAATATCACTAATCATGCTGCTAATGGTTGCGACCGGAAACCCGTAAGCAAGGGCGTGCCCCACGACCACAGAACCTTTATAAACCCACTGAAGCAACTTACCGAATGCTGCAAAACTAGCTGCATAAACGACTCCCACGACCACTTTACCACGCAAATCGGCACGCAGAACTAGTTTGTCGAAGTACCTAAGCATCACGGCATCTTGGGCATAACAATTGTGCAGAGCTTTTTTATAGTCTTCTTGCTCGATGAGCCATAGGCCAGAAATGGTTGCTTGTTTAAACTGATATTCGTCGTAAGCATGTTTACGACTTTCATTATAAATCAACTGCAGCATTTCATTAAAGTCATCTGATTCCGTGAAGCCTGCATGATATCGATCCAACTTTGCAGATGAACGATCAAGGTCCTGACGACTTAACCGCTGGCAAGCCTGATAAGTCGCCTGATAAATCTGGTCGGAACTATATGAGTTCATCGCTTTATGGGAGCTCTTCGCAAGCGTTAATGACGAAGAGCTAAATAGAATCAAAAAGAAGACAAATGACTTGGTCAAAACTCCCCCAAATTAGTTAGTCTTAGCGTATTCAGAAAGAAGACGCATGAACTGCAATTCTTCATCAAGGTCGGATTGCAGATTCTTCAAACTTTCTTTGATTTTAGGAATTTCTTTCGCCGTTAATGAAACGTTATTGCCGACCGCTCCGATTGCCATTAGCCCTGTCATCATAATATATGTCCCAAACATCATTACAACTCCGCCAGCGCCCGTGGTGGAATTTATTAGGCGAATTTGTTTCTTCACCAAATTCGGATATTTTTGAAGAAAAGATTTTTTCGAATAAGCGAGGTAATCATCTATAAAGGTAGCCCCAGCCACCGCGATTAAGAATCCCATACCAATACTGATAGGAATTGCATATGTCGTAAAACCCATTTTATTCATGTATTTCTCTGCAAGATCCAAATGCATCTGGGTTTCATCAATATGAGCCCTTAGCTGAGTCTGCGAATCTTCCAATGACTTCAAAACTTGTTGCTGCTCTTGCACGGAAAGATTCTTAAACTTCTCGATAATTTGATGCTTGGCTTCGTTTGAATGAAAATTCTTGCGAACTTTTGGAATTTCCAAAGCGACCTCTTCAATTGTCACCGTAGTTACGCGATCAGTGGAACTCCAGGCTGCCATCGGGTTAAGGACAAAACTCATCACTAATGCGACTTTTATAAATCTTGAGGTCATATTGTTCTCCATAGCTATATTAGTTAAACAGGCACAACATGAGTTATTCATTTATTGTGCCGCACCTCTAACAATCCATTGCTCGCCGGCCGTATCAATTTGAGATGAGTCATTTTTTGTTACCCTGATAACAACATTATTTACATACAACTTTTAATATATCTGTCAGGATTCCCTATGGGAAACCATCTGACAACGACTGAGCCTGGCGTGAATTTCCCGACGATCAAAACTGCTACGAAATGGAGCTCCTATTGAATCCGTCACTAAAAATTCTATCTGCGGCCTTTCTTGTACGATCACAAGCCACATTGTAAAGGGCGATTCAGCGGCTTGCTCTTTGACTTTCTAAGAGAGTGCTTTAGCTTTGATGAATTAATAAAAACCGTTTCCTTGTGAAGGGGATTTTTTCACGACGCTTGCCTTAGGCGCTTCTCGAAACCGTAAAAATTTTTTAATATTTACGCGGCCACATTTAAAAAAATCAAAACTCTCTCATTAGAAAATTTAAATATTATCCATTTTTAAAATTTCGCATCACTATCGCAAAAAATATAACGCAAATATTTATCTCCAAATAATTATTGACGTGGTTTTTCTGTTTTTAATCTTCTATATATTGAAAGATCACTTCATCTTCACTCTTAAAAATTAAGTCTCTCCGTGATCGGCTAACCTTGCGACTTTTAAATGGTCTGGACAGCCTATATATCAACATCCATCATTCACAAAAAAGTACAATTTAAAACCCGTGCTATATCTACTGCCACGGTGGCAGTGAATTCTGTTTTTCATAAAGGATGACTTATGAATTTGAAATCTTTAAATAAATTTGAGCTGGATCAACGTATCAAGTCTTTGGCGGCGCAAGAGCGTGAAATTTTGCACGCAGTTCTTATGACCGTTAAGGAAATTGACCAGCGCCGGTCTTATCTTGAACTAGGCTTTCCAAATATCTTTGCGTATCTGGTGGATGGCGTGGGCTACTCTGCAGGAAGTGCTCAACGTCGAATCGATGCGGCTCGATTGTTATCTGAAGTTCCTTCTTTGGGTGCGAGAATCCAATCTGGGGAAGTTAAGCTGCAACAAGTGTCTTTGATTCAGAAAGCAGCTCGGGAAGTTTTTAAGTCTTCTAGTAAGAATGTGACTTCCGCGGAAAAATTAGAATTACTGGAACAGATTTCTAGCAAAAGCTTTCAAGAGTCGCAGAAAGACGTCGCTGCTTATTTTGATATTCCTGTGCTTGAGGCAACAACGCAGAAAGTTCAGGCTGACGAAAGTGTTCGAGTGTCTTTAACTTTACCGAAAGAACTGGCTGAGAAAATTCAGCAGGCGCAGGGTTTGCTTTCACATGCTTTAGGTACGAATGATCTCGTGGCTTACCTTGAGTATGTTACAGATCGCGTGATTAAGCAGAAGACTGCGATCAGGAATTTTAAGAACACAGAGCAAAAATCCACTGCCACGGTGGCAGT
>CAMLMF010000456.1 GCA_946480995.1 uncultured Bdellovibrio sp.
TGGCCACGTTTACAAGGCCCGCACTGGGGTGATCTGAATTTTTATCTGAATGACGGCAATATCTATATCCGTCTTTTTGGCGATACATTCCGTCAATAATAACTTTTTAAGAGCTTGTTCCAACGAACAAGCTCTTTTGCTTTCGCGGCATAGTTAGAACGAAGCGGCCGTGGATTCTTCCTCGGTCAGCTCAAAGCGTCCCGTCAGTGGGCAACGCAACAGGGGAGTGTACACTTGATAAACTCCTTGCTGTCTTGATTCATACAACACCACTTCATTGACTTGCAGTTTGCCGAAACTTTTTCTTTTAAAAGGTGAAATCATATCTTTCACGCTGCGTGGATTGCGCAGGCGACCGATGGCTAAATGCGGTTGAAAGATTCTTTGGTCGGGGTGATCTAAGATTTCGGCTTGCAATAAAGCCTCATCCAAATCGTGCTTTAATTCGCCCAGGCATTTTTTATTCTGCACACCCAGCCACAGCACTCGGGCCTCGGTTTCACTGGAAAAGGCGCTAAGGTCTTCAATTTTTAGCTCAAACGGAGCTGTCTGCTCGCACACTTGCTTCAGCACGTGGGCAATGTGGGGAATCTCTTCGACATAGCGATCACCTAAGAAACTGAGCGTGATGTGGAAGTTATCCAGCGGCACCCATTTCACTGTGATATCGCGACGGTCAGCATTGATTTTAAGCTTCTTAAAGGTTGGCTGAAAGGACTCGGCCAAAGGATTCGTAGCGTTGAGAGCGAGGAACAGTCGTTTGGTCGTCATAAAGCCCCCTTATATTTATTCTCGCGGTTTCTAAGCTCCTTTGTCCACGCACTTCTAGTATATTTTTTGAAAGTCAGATTATAGTGGATTCTGAAATACAAAAGTCCGTATAATAATGACCTCGGTGGTATGAATCACTGATTTCTTTGAATTTTCTGTGCAAACCCTGCGCAACATTCCTGTTTTTTCGTTCATTCTAAGCGTATATTAGTCCTTTCAAATAACGAGGGGCTGATATGATTAAGGAACTTTCCGAAGAACAAGTTCGCACAATGACTCTAGAAGAAAAAGACGAGTGGTGGCTAAAGAACGTTTACAAGGGTGATATGCCTCAGTTGACGTTGCGTTCGGCTTTAACTGGTATGATCTTGGGCGGGATTTTAAGTCTGACGAATTTGTACATCGGGATTAAAACCGGCTGGACTTTAGGAGTCGGCATTTCATCAGTCATTCTATCGTTTGCTTTCTTTAAGTTGTTGGCAAAAATGAAACTAGGTTCGCACATGACGATCTTAGAAAACAATGCCATGCAAAGTATCGCGACCAGTGCGGGCTATATGACAGCGCCGATGATGGCGTCGATCCCCGCGTACATGATGGTCACAGGTGAAGTGATTCCGATGTGGCAAACCTTTTGGTGGATTGTCGTTTTAGCACTTCTAGGTGTTTTGTTCGCCTTCCCTTTAAAAAAGCGTTTCATTAATGACGAGCAAATGCCCTTTCCTGAAGGCTATGCCGCGGGTGTGGTGTTAGAGGGCTTGCATTCTGATGAAGGCAAAGACGGTGTGTTTAAGGCGAAACTGATGATGGCGGGCGCGGGCTTGTCAGCATTGATTGAAATTCTGCGCGCCGATGCGGTGCTAGATTCAATCAAATTAAAATTCTTGGCCTTGCCGCACTACTGGGACGACTTCATTTACAAGTTCGCAACACCGAAGATTCTAGGCAGTCCGCTGAAAGATCTGACTATTCAATTCGACACTTCGATTGTTATGATGGGTACCGGCGGCTTGATGAGCATGAAGACTGCTATGTCGATCCTGCTTGGTGGCTTCCTTAATTACTTTATCTGTGCGCCGATTTTAATTGATGCAGGTATCATCCCAGAAGCGAAATTCAAGGCGATCACGATGTGGGCGCTGTGGGGTGGGGCTGCGATCATGACAACGTCTTCGCTTTATGGCTTCTTTTCTAAGCCACAAATCATTGTACAAAGCTTTAGCAAAATGTTCGGTAAAAAAGAAAAGAAAGAAGCTCACGCCTTGGATAAGATCGAATTGCCAATGTGGGTGTTCGCCGTCGGCATCCCCGTGATCGGTGCGTTGACTATTTACCTTGGTCATATCTGGTTCGGTATTCACTATTGGTTGGGCCTTTTGGCGATTCCATTGGTTTTCGTTTTCACTTTGATCGCAGTGACCTCGACAGGCTTAACTGCTATTACGCCAGGGGGAGCTTTAGGAAAATTAACGCAAATCACTTACGGCGTTGTGGCTCCTGGAAACGTGACCACAAACTTGATGACGGCCGGAATTACTTCAGAAGTTTCTTTGAATGCCAGCAACTTGCTCATGGATATTAAGCCAGGCTATATGCTTGGGGGGAAACCGCGCCATCAAGCCATCGGCCACGTCTTGGGAATTTTTGCTGGCGGCTTAGTTGCCGTGCCTGTTTTCTATATGCTTTTCCACGGGGATGTTTCTTTGTTCACAACCGACGCTTTGCCATTGCCAAGCGCTTCGATCTGGAAAGGCGTGTCTGAGGTTCTGACTAAAGGGATCAGCAACCTGCACTTTACAGCGCAAATTGCCGCGGTGATTGGTGCTGTTCTTGGCATCGTGATTGAGATTTTAAACAAGAAAACCAATGGACGCTTTCCATTATCGGGTGTGGGTTTGGGTTTAGGTTTCGTTTTGCGTTTCACCGATGCATGGTCGATGGCTTTAGGAACTTTGATCTTCTGGCTTGCACGCAAGAAATTCAAAGATCCAGCCAGCGTGGGTTACCGCGCATTTGTTGATAACCAAGAAACTCTGGCTG
>CAMLMF010000457.1 GCA_946480995.1 uncultured Bdellovibrio sp.
TCCTTGGCTCAAGATCTGGCCAAGCAATTAGAAAACCAGCAAGGACCGTTCTTTGATTACGTTCAGGCCTATCGCTAACGCAGGTCCTTTGCGCAATAGTATTTTTCTACAGAAACCTTCAGGTCAGGCTCAGTCTCGCAAAGACTGGGGCTCAGGTCCTGTCCGCGATTTCTTGCATCGGCTAAAACCATAACCATTTTAAGATACGTCGGCGTCAGCGTTTCGCGGATTTTCAAAACCACATTTTTGTAAGGTTTGTCTTTGTTGCCAGCTTCGTAACCACGCGCACAAAGTTCTTCTTTTACCGACTGGGGAACCGAAGTGTAAGTTCCTGCCCACAAGCCCCAAAGACCGGCAAGATAGCCCGTACGGTCTTCACCGACAGTGCAATGAAAATAAAGACTTTTGTTTTTTGCAACGGCCGCTTCGATGGTTTTCAAAGCTTTGACCGTCATCGTGCAGGCAGTTTTAAAGTCATGCAGATCCTTCCACGGAAAAGCAATGTGCGTGATCGAGCGGGGAGCAATGCCAAGCTCTTTTAATGCTTGTTTTTCTTTTTCCACTTCGCCTTTGACGTCGTTTTTAAAGATGATGAATTCAGTGACACCCAGATCAATCAGCTCTTGCATTTGTTGTGTATTCGCTGGCGCTTTGCCGCGAATCACTTGCGCGCCGTCGGTTTGATAAACGATATGTGCATTAGGGATGGTGCTGCCTTCGATGGCGGCGTTTGCGAACAGGGGACTTGTCATCAGCAAAGAAAGAAGTAGTGTTTTCATGAGCAGGGTTGTATACCTGGCCCGTGTAAACGACAAATGGGAGGTACAAAACTTAATATACGTTTTTGGTATATTAAGTCGTTTGTCCCTCTGGATGTCAGTTTGGATTCTTTGTTATAAGCTTCCGAATCTTATCTCTTATCTTTGTAATCCACCTTCAGGTGTTTAACTTGCACCATACCTTTGCCACTAGGGCCTGGTGTAAATTGTAAACTTCCTACGGCGCTCAGTTTGCGCACGAAGGTAGCAACACTGAACCCGATTGTCAGTCCTTGTTCGCTATCGCCTGAAGTATGAAATGAAATTTCTCCAACACTTTCAATAAACTTTTTGTATTCAGGGTTGCGCTTCAATTCGCTCAGAATCTCAGACTGAACTTTATATAAAGACTCGGAATAGTCTTGGACGATCTTTCCCGAATCTGGATTTATTTGCAAAGCCGTTCCCAAGAAAACGACACGATTGACCTGGTTTCTCGTCAAAACAAGTCTGTCTTCAGCCAAAGGAACTTCATGAAGAACCGACGGAGAATCCATCATAAAGCCTTTGATGGTGTTATTTTTCACGTCGTACAAAACGTTAGTGTGACGGTATTCGACAAATGAGCGTTCTTTGTTTTCTTTATAATTTGCTTCGTCGACGCCAAGAACAATCTCTCTTTTTTCAAAGTTTCCCTTTGGCGGGCTAGAGCCTGCATTTCGCGGAAGGAGTATGTAAGGCTCTTTGCCCTGCTGCACAGCTAAGAACAGTGGCGAGTCTGTGTCTACTTTGCCAATACGGTAATTGTCATAGTGATGGTAGGGGCCCTGTTCGGACCCTGTTAACGAATTGAGTTCTAAAATCTTTTTAAGAATCGGATGAGTTTCCTGGGCTAGCAGGGCGGAGGCCTCACCTGAGGTATTGCCGACCGAAATACTCAAGAGATCCCAAGCGGACGCGCGCAATTGAAAATGTGTTTTTGATTTTAAGACTTTTCTAAGAAGAGCCACGAAAGATTCGCGTTGTTCTTCATTTAGCATCAAGATCGCTAATGCCATCTGACGAGTGTTGGGCGCCAAGGACTCATTAAAAAGGATTTCTTCAAAGGATGAACGGTGTGCTCCAATGTCTAAATCATTACCATAGAAGAGGTGTAATATCTGACGTAAACGCCTTTCGTCTTTAGTGCTCTTAAAATCTACTAAGATCATTTCTCGGAATGAAGCCGATTTTTCTAAGGCCGCCTTAAAACTGTGCCTTGTGAAATCACCGCGTCCCATGGCGTAGTCTTCATACTGGTCGCGTATGAATTTTTCATCTTCTCGGCCCAGACTTAAAATCGCTGATCGAGCTAGAATTGCATTTTGCGCACTTAATTGTTGGGTCTTTAATAGCTTTTCGAACTCTAAGCGAAGTTTTTTCGAAGTGAATTGTCCGTCCTCAGCAGTCATCGCAATGTATGGTATGAAAGTGTCAATAGCCAGTACGCTGATCATGCGATCGATGACACCTTCCCTTAGATTTCTAACGCCAATAAACAGTCTGAGCATTTGTCGGACGGTTTCGATATTCCAGTAACTATTGCGGCCTTCCTCCTCTTGCTGCATAGATTGCACGAAATCAAGCATTTGCATCGAAACTCTTTCAATAAGCGCCTCGTTTTCAGGTTTTAAACAGTTTAGAATTTCGTAAAATTCACGTTTGCTCCAGAAGCTGCTGGGAATACGATTTACGTCCACAGAGCGAACTTTAGTGTCCAGAGAACAGATTTGATCGGCCAGCTCTCGGGTCAGCAAAGTTTCCTTTTTATACAGGTTGTGCAGAACTAAAGAATCCATTCGCTGATTATAATCTTTTTCGTTAATCCAATTAATATTATACATCAGGTTCAGAGTGTCGACCTGGGGTTTTAGAAGTCCCTTAATAGGCTTAGAAATAAACGAGGCTAATTTTTCACGACCCGCTGTGTGCTCATGTACTTTTTCAAGCATGCGGCGTTCTGCCGGGCTTAATGTTTTTTCGTCAAGATTCTTGAAATACTCACTTAAATA
>CAMLMF010000458.1 GCA_946480995.1 uncultured Bdellovibrio sp.
CATCGTTTTAGTCCACACGATTATGAATTTTGGCTTAGTCGCGGTGTTGCTTGCCGGAATTATTGAAAATAAATTAGGCGGTATGATTGAACTGGCCTATGTCGAAGGGGCCAGTCGTTGGCAGTTCCTGCGTAAAGGACTTTTCCCTGCTTTGCAGAAAGATATTCTTCTTTTAGGACTTTTTATTTTTGTGATTTGTTTTGGCAGCTTTGCAGTGCCGTTGATTGTTGGGGGCGGCAAAGGAACGACGATTGAAGTTTTGATCTATGAAAAAATCCGGCTGTCCAGCAATTGGGGTGGCGCTGTTTTATTGGCTTTGCTTCAGTCTGTGTTCATTTTTGCATTGTCATTTATTGTCAGTCAGGGAAAAGCAGCACCAAGTGCCAAGCGCACGCAGATGAGTCTGTTGAAAAGTCCTAGTGGTGTCTTCGTCGTCATTGCGATTTCATTTTTATACTTGTACGGATACTTTGAGGGCGTCATTTCAGGACTTGCGATGATTTCCACTTTTCACGAATTGCAGTCTGCCTTGGCGTGGAATTTTGTGGGCAGTGTGGGGTTAGGGCTTACAGTGGGGCTTCTTTGTTACATAAGTCTTTTGTTAATTGCATATTGTTGGCCTAAACAATGGTTTGAAAAATTCTTGAGTGGTTACGTCGCGCCATCGACGTCTTTGGCTTGCTTTAGTCTGTTAATTTTAGGACCCAACGAAGGACTTTATCCGTTTATTAAAATTCCCATAGCTTTAGTGCTGTTAAATGTAAACGCATTGGTGCGAATGGGGTGGAGCGGGGAACTGCAAGCCCTGCAGTCACAGATGACGGTGGCCTATGCCATGGGAGCTTCGCCAGCACAGATTTTTAAAAGTATTTTGTTCCCGCAACTTTCTGAGCGTGCGGGAGTATTGGCAGGTATTGCGGCGATTTGGGCTTGCGGTGATTTTGCCGTTTCTAGAATTTTAGCGCATCATGATTTAAGTATTGCAATGATGACCGAAACGCTGATGTCAGGCTATCGTTTAAACCAAGCGATGGTTTTAAGCACTTTGATTATTGTTGCCGGCGTCTTGTGTTTTGTTCTGTGTGTAGGAGGAAGTCGTGTCTTACGTCGAAAATTTACAGCGTGACTATAATCTCGCGCGGGGACAGGGTGACTTCAAACTTGATATTCCTTCTTGGGAAATTCTTGACCAAGGCGTGACTGTATTAATGGGGCCATCGGGTTCCGGCAAGACGTCAGTGTTTCGAATTTTGTTGGGTCTTGAGCCTTGTCCGGGAATGAAGTGGAACTTTAACGGCATTGATCTTGCGAAACTAAAAACTCCCGAGCGTCGTTTGGGCGTAGTCTTTCAAACCTTAGACTTATTTCCACATCTGACGGCTAGTGAAAATATCATGTTCGCAGCTCGCGCTAGAAATGTCGATGAAGGCAAAGCCTTAGAGCGCCTAAAAGAGCTCAGCTCTGAGTTGCAGATGGATTCTTTTCTTGAGCGCTCTGCCAGTGTTCTTTCTGGGGGCGAAAAGCAACGTGTGGCCTTAGCTCGCGCCATCATCGGTGAACCCCGTTTGCTATTGCTGGACGAACCTTTTTCTGCCTTAGATCAAGAGCTGCGTGCGGAAAGTCGAAAACTTGTAAAGCGAGTCATCGAAGCCGAAAAAATTCCGACCTTGCTTGTGACCCATGATCCGCAAGACGTTGAAATTCTGGCCAACAAAGTCAGTCATATTCGTAACGGCCGCTTGGCGTAAAAGCACTTTAAAATATTTAGAACTAAGTTGTGTATTTTTGAATCATTTCTAGTAAGGCCGTTTTTTTGATAGGTTTAGTCACATGTTCTGTGCAACCTGCATCTAAAGATTTTTGCACGTCTTCGGACATCGCATTGGCACTGACCGCAATGATCGGAATGGCTTTTCGGTTTTGATCGGTTTCCCATTGGCGGATTTTTTTTGTTGCTGCATATCCGTCCAAGATCGGCATTTGAATATCCATTAAAATTAAGTCGAAGTGTTCTTTTAAAACTTTGTCTACGGCTTCTTGGCCATTTTCTGCTTGCACGACTTCAAACGGCAACTTGCGCAAATAGGTTAACAGTAGGAAGCGGTTGTCTTCGGTGTCGTCAACAATCAGGATGCGCGCGTTGTGGCTCATTGAGGCTTCGGCAAAGCTTTGTTCTGAACGATAGGATTTTTCAACTGGTGCTTTGCTTTCGGCAGCAGTATCGGCTTGCAGATAGGGAATGGTGAAATAGAAACTGCTGCCACTGCCTTCTCGACTTTTAAACCAGATAGTGCCACCCATAAGTTCGACCAAGTTTTTTGAAATGGTGAGACCCAATCCGCTGCCGCCGAACTTTCTGGTGATGGAACTGTCGGCTTGCACGAAACTTTGGAACAACAGAGGTTGCTTGTCTTCCGGAATGCCTGTGCCAGTGTCCTTGATGGCGAAGCGCAAGAATTTTTGTGCGGGACCTTCAAATTCCAGGGCCACTGTGATGGTGCCTTGGTTTGTGAACTTGATCGCATTGCCGATCAAATTAAATAAAATTTGGCGCAGGCGAGTCGGGTCGCCAATCACTATGTGTGCATCGCTGCGATCCAAATTGATTTCAAGCTGAAACTTAAGATTTTTCTCTGCGGCTTTTTGTTTTAAGATTTCACAGATATTTTTGATGGTCGCTTCTAAGTCAAAAACAATTCTTTCTAAGCGGACTTCGCGGGCTTCGATCTTTGAAATATCTAAGATATCATTGACCAAGGCTAAAAGATTTTCTCCGGCATTGGCGCAGACTTTCACCAATTGTGCTT
>CAMLMF010000459.1 GCA_946480995.1 uncultured Bdellovibrio sp.
CGCCCTAGGCATCTCTACCCATTTTCAGTTTGATCACTACACTTTGGGTATCAATTTTAACACACGCGGAATCGGACTTTATAACTTGAATAAAGGATCTTCGCGAAGTTATATCCACACCCCTTCTGGTTATGTTGTACGCGATTCCGACTTGGGCAGTGCGGTCGTGACAAATGAAGAAGGAAAGTTGATTATTGGACACGGATTCCGTTTGGGCGATCATGAACTTTTAACTGACTCTACATTCTTCGAACAGTCAGGGAACTTGGATCGTTATCAATTCACCCAAAGCTTTGGCTATCGCTATGGCCCGCAAGAGGGGCATCAAGTACTTTGCGGAGTTGCGCACGCCTTTGGCGCAGACGTTGATTACTTTGGACAAAGCTTTATTACGTCTGTCGGTTACTCTTGGAAATCCAGAAGACTGCGTTCAGCCATCGGTTTTTACTACAGTCGACAAAATACCAACGTAGAATCTTCAAATCTGGGGTTCCTGTTCGGTGGCGAGTACGAATACTAAGCAGAGTCTTTGTCCTGATCATGACGTTGAGGACGCAAGTCTTGCAGTGAAACTTTGTTCTTTCTTGGCGCGCGAGAAGTCTTGGTTTTCTCTTCGTAAAATTCGCCTTGCATATTTCGCATCGGCAGCTGATCTAATTCTTTGATAAATTCATAGGCTTTAATAAGCTGCATCTTTAAATTAGCAAAAGCTTTCTTCATTCCCTGGTCCCCTTGGTGTGTGCTGAATTACAGTGTAAGGCAACACAGTTTTTTTGGTGGGAAATAGAAGAAGCAAGAAAACTTCTAGACGCCAAGCTGGGCAAGGATTGCAGAGTTTTGAACCCCGCTCATTTTTGTGCGCGGAAACTTTCCCTTGTCAGGACTTAAGGACAAGGGAGTGAACGACACATTACCAAGGCAACGCTTCACCATCGCGGAAGAAGCCACCATTCGGACCACCCTTAGGCAACGTCGCAGCCCAAAGAATCCCTTTAATCCCCTGCTCTACGGTGCGATCAGCGTGGGGTCCACCCATATCGGTTTTCACCCAGCCTGGGGATACGGCATTCACGCAAATATCGCTGTCGCCGACTTCTGACGCGAAAAGATTCGTCGCCATATTCAGAGCGGTCTTTGAAAGACGATAGGCTGCCGAAGCCGTCTGTGGTTCAGAAAGTTGCGCCATGCCGCTAGAGACATTGACGATACGACCGTAACCTTCTTGCTTCATCATCGGGAAGATTTTTTGCATCAACAAGAAAGGCCCAATGGCGTTGGTCGCGAAAGTTTTTTGAATTGTCGAAGCTTTGGTTTTAAACAGCGAAGAATTGCCGCCGTCTTCGCTGTCGATCAAAATACCGGCGTTATTGATAAGCACATCAACAAAGCCGTATTCTTTTTTAATTTGTTCAGAAAACTCATTGATGCTTTTTTCTTGTGACAGATCGAGCTTCATCACCACGACGTCGGCGTTTTTCATTTTCAGATTGTTGATCGTGCTTTGCGCTTTGTCGGGATTGCGCATGGTCATGATCACTTTGAAACCGCGTTGTGCAAGAGCTTCGCTGGTGGCAAGTCCAAGACCTCGATTAGCTCCAGTGACGATGGCGATCTTTTTCATGAAAACTCCTTATAACTATAATTATCCTGGCGTTGGTACTGGCAATTCCGGAGCAGGAACCGGCGAAGGCAATGGCTCCGGCTGTTCGATCGGCGGCGGCACAGGACGAGGATTTACGGGAACTAAAACCCCCGTCGTCCAATTGCGCGCATCGATCACACATTCAGAATAAATCACGCGCCATCTTTCGATCGGAAAAGCATAAATTGTTTCCACCCAACCCCAGCCATTCCAATCAATCACGCGGCGGTATTCATAACCAATAGTTTGGCGTGCAGAACGGTCTTCGCGATGGAAAGTTAACAACGGATAATGCAATTTTAATTTTCCATCGTGTCCCAGTTGCGCTTGCGAAGGCTCATCAAACACACAACCATACTTGCCGTCGATACTGCGCAAGCGACCTTGCAACATTTCACCGGGTTGCACATCACGATGTGGAGGTAAGAAAAATTCAAAGAAATAATCAGACGGCGTTCCATCTGCATAAAAACTGCGCGTGTTCATGGTCAAACGACCACCGAACTCGACCGCACGGATCTGCTTTGATCCATCCTCGGTTGTCCAGAATCCATCTAAACGGCTGTATGCGGAGGCTGACATTGTTAAGAACAAAGCTGCGAAAAAGATCCCGATCTGCAATTTCATCACTCTTCCTTTTTATCTAAACTTTAGTTTCGGTTCAAAAGAACAAGATAGTCCTTGGGACCTGTTTGCTCTACCATCCCGCTGTATTGATTCGGTTCCAACTTTTTGCGGTAAGTTTTGCGGGCCAGCGTTTGGACCATACATCCCAGGGCGCCGGTGCCAGCGATGTCTTTGCCCTCTTCATAGGCGCACTTTGGTTCAAAGGACAATTCTTGTTCCCGGGTCATCGGAAACTTGCTCACCGTCAAACTTACAAAGTCTAGCTTGTATTCTTCTTTCAGTCGGTTGGCAGGGTTTCTTTTTAACAATTGCGAAGAATAAATATTGGGGACAATCACAAGCACACGCAAACCTTCAGCGCGAGCCTTTTGCAAGCCTTCCACAAATCGCGACATTTCTTCTTTGATATCAATGCGCATGCTCGAGTTGAAAAGTTCGACGTAAGGAAGCATCGGTTCAACGACAATCATGTCATACTTTGAACCCGCCTCTTGATTGGCCTCGTGAAATCCGCGCACCAGTTCCATATCGTCG
>CAMLMF010000460.1 GCA_946480995.1 uncultured Bdellovibrio sp.
CGTTTAGAGCGAGACGTTTTCTTCTTAGGAGTTGGCATTTCAAACCTCTTTTTGAGTCATTTATAATCGAAGCTCGTTAATTTAACCAAAGACGGCTAAAAATCAACAAAAATCCCACGGCGGAATTTTTTCGTAAGCCTCAGATGCTATTAATTAATCTTTAAGTTCTTTAAAGCAGCAAACGGGTTCTGCGGCTTTTCTTCCGGCATTTCCTCGTTATAGTCAAAGCTGCGGCCCTTCACAGGGATTTTGCAAATCGAGCAATCACCCTTTTCATCAACCGGGCCTGCTGCATTAAAAGGCGCAGCAATGGCGACAGCCTCATGCAGGTATTCACCGATATCAAACAAGTGGCCTTCGTATTCCGAAGTTTCCGGGCCCCCTTGAGGTAAGTCACTGACATGATTGACCTTCGAGTACTTACTGCCACGCGGTTGATCGCGTTTTGGGATCAAGATTTCATGGAATTTTGTATCGATCGGGAATGCGATATCAAGGCCACAACGAGCACATTGCTCTGGAAGCTTCGTTTTGATCGTACCCAAAAGCTCAAAGTCTTTAGTATTCAAAGGCTTAATAAAGAACTCAGTTTCGTAGGTTGCTGGCCCAATCAGATCCTTTAAAACGGTATTAAGCTCGGCCGTTTGCGTGTTCCATTTGTAAGAACGACCTTCTTCAGGGATTTCAGTCAGATTGATTTTCATGGGATAGCTCCTCGGGACACCAGAATTTGCAAAGAGATGATTTCTAGCCGAAATGGGGCGGGTGGTCAAGTAGGCAGGGGGTAAAATGAAGAAAAGGCCCTTTTCAGAGCCTTTCTTGCGTTTGTTTTCCAGAGGGGGGCAAGTTATTTAGCTTTGCAGCTTAAAATTTTAATTGAGATTGAAGAGGTCGTCATTTCAATTGAGCCATTGTTCAAGATCGCAACTGTTCTAGATCCACGCCCCTGAGATTGAAATGAGTGATATTCAAGGCCAATGGCTTTGCAAGCATCTTGCGCCGTTATTTTATGGTCATAGAGATAATAGTTCTCGCCATCAATAGAAATTGTTGGATCGATAATATTCACGACACCATTGATTTCATAACCTTGGCCTTCAATTTGCGATTTGATAACTTTGATATCCGCAAATGCTGAAGATGCAGAGATTAGAGAGAGCAAGGCCGTGATAAGTAATTTCGTTTTCATAGATTTTCCTTTGTTAAGTTATTAAAGTTAATTTTAAAAATTATTGGCAAGAAAGAATGAATTCGCCCTCGGAGGTCTTAAAGGTCAGTTCGTCACCGAAACTGTTGACGCTCAACTTTCCGGCAAGAAGTCCTTGGGATGTTTGCACCTTCATCGCGTAAATACCGCCGCCTCGAATGTATTTATTCGCAGGATCCGCGCTTAAACCCTGAACCTGAACATACCGAGAAGTTTGGCCGAAAGAGGTTTTTTCTGCGTAGTAAACATTTTTGAGGGCGTTATCTTCAGTCACAACATAAAGAGTTCCCGGGAATGTCTTAGTATAATTGTCGACGCAAACAAGTTGTGCAGCGAAGACTTGCTGGGTGTTGAGAATCAGTAAAAGAATCAGTATCGACATAAGATATTTCATAACGACCTTCAAAAAGGGATTTATGCAAATCCCCAATAAAACTATTTTTTAATTTGGCAGTTTGGAATTGCGGCTTTTATCTCTTGATTTAACTTCTCTGCAGCGGCATCGTCGTCGCCCATCGATTGAATGCGCACGTGTTCAAGCAAAAGCAGTTTTACGAAGTTCAGGCTTTCAATTTCAGCTGGATCTTTCGCAAGTTCAGCGAAAACCTTTGGATCATTCTTAGCAATAAGTTTTAAAACTTCATCTTCGCTGTCGTTAGGATTTTTAATAAGGTTCGCAGCAACCTCAGAAAAGCTAAATACTTTAGAGCGGAACACTGTTTTTTCATAAACAGGCGTTTTTTCAAGATGAACCCACATCTTATCTTGTTTTTTGATCGTGGCCTTATCAACAGACATCGTCAGTTCGAAATAGATCTTTTGCGCGTTATCAAGAGGGAATTGCGGGATGTCGGCACTGATCACGTGCGAACGCATTTGATCAACAGGTAAAGTTAATTTTTCACCTTTTTCATTATAGAAATTCATGTTGGGAGCTTTAGAGACATGCAAGCTATTCAGTGTGGTCTCTAGCTGACTTTGTTTTGAGATTTTGTCTCTGTCAGTAAATGGGCCGACCAGATCTGAAGTGTCTTGCAAAGGAAAATCTGCAAAAGAACCGTTTTGCATTTTGATTTTAAAAGTTGCCGCCTTAAAGTTTTTAGCAGCCAATTCTTCTGTGTTTAAAACCGAGGTCGCTAGTTGGCAGGTTTCGTGTTGGATAGTTGCGACTTTCTGTGCCGCTAGAATAGCTTGGGACGCTAATAAAGTAGAAACCACTAACGCCATCTTCATAAACACCTCATAAGTAAAAACGTTCAGGAGTTTATTAGCGAAACTCCTGCCAGCTTAAAACGGCGTAAAATGGATTTAGCCCAGATAAATTGTTCAAAATATGGCAATAAGACGTAAAATGGCGGCCTTTGGGGAATCTTGCCTCGCCGAAAATCCCCAGGGATGGAAACTACTGAAACAAATCCTCTGCAGGGGGCATTTTTTTAATCAGACCCATCTCTTTTAACTGTGTTGAGAGTGTTTCCCAGCGGGTTTTCGACATGGAACCTAAGGAAGAGCCTTTAGTTTCGATAAGTGGCTTTTGAATGTCGGCGGCTTTGTTGAAAGTTTCTAAGTCGAAGGCCTTGTTTAATAAAACC
>CAMLMF010000461.1 GCA_946480995.1 uncultured Bdellovibrio sp.
GTAGTGGCAGAGCGTGCCCAAGTCGTGCAAGCCTCCGCAGGATACATGTATTGGTTTAACAAGCGCTTTGGCACATCTTTAAGCCTTTACACGTCTTACCCCCTCGGGGATTCTGACAAAATCCACGATGATTTTCCCAATACAATAAGCACGCCGAAAACGACAGCTCACGAAAATTCCGAAACTGGTTTGGACTTTGCCATCCAAGGTGAGCTGTGGCAGTCCGGCCGTTATGCTTTGGTCGCTGAGGGCCGCTATCTGTGGTCGTTGACAAAAAAATCTGAAGAATTCGCCGATCAATATGGATTTATGATTGGCGTCCGCTATTTCTTCCAGGGAAAAGACACCCCACGAGAATAAAAAAAAGGGAAGAGTCCATGCCCCTTCCCTTTCAATAGTTTTGCAATAAACCTTAGTATGATTTCGCGAAAAGAACCCACTTCGTTGCAGGTTTCCCAGAGAAAATACAGTTCCCTTGAACCGCTTCCTGCTGCAAAGGAATGCAACGAGGAGTCACCTTAAGCTTACCTAAAAGCTCGTGGCCAACACCATCTTCACACCACGGCACCATCGCAAACCCTGGGGCTGAATTATCATCCCCTTTGAAATAAGCTTCAAAGTCCGCCAATGAATGAATTCGTTTGATATTATCGTCACGGAATTTTTTTGCTCGCGCTAAAAGACCATCTTGAATTTCTTGTAAGGTGTTTGTAACACCCGCCACAAAATCTGCGCGCGATTGCGAAGCTTTTTCTTTAGGGCCTTTATCACGACGACCGACGAAGACTTCGCCTTTCGCCATATCACGAGGACCGACTTCCACGCGCAAAGGAACACCTTGCTTGATGTACTGCCATGCTTTTTCTCCGCCGCGCATATCTCGGTCGTCGATTTTCACACGCAAGCCAGAACCAGAATAATTTTGTTGTTTCAATTCTTTCGCAAGGGATTGAACGTACTCCAACACTTGAGCTTTCTCTTCGTCATTGCGATAGATCGGAATGATTACAACGTGTAACGGTGCAATTCTTGGTGGCGCCACGAAACCATTGTCATCACTGTGGGTCATGATCAAGCCCCCAATAAGACGTGTCGAAACACCCCAAGATGTCGTCCATGCGAACTCTTCTTGGCCTTCGGCACTGAGGTATTTAATTTCTGAGGCCTTGGCGAAGTTTTGTCCCAAGAAATGGGAGGTCCCCGCTTGCAACGCTTTACGATCTTGCATCAAAGCTTCAATCGTATAAGTGTCCACAGCACCTGGGAATCTTTCATCAGAAGTTTTCATCCCTTTGATCACCGGCATGGCCATGTATTGTTCGGCAAAATCAGCATAGACGTCTAACATTTGCAAAGTCTCGGCCTGGGCTTCTTTGGCTGTCGCATGCACCGTATGACCTTCTTGCCACAGGAACTCTGCCGTGCGCAGGAACATGCGCGTACGCATTTCCCATCTCATCACGTTACACCATTGGTTGATCAAGATTGGCAAATCACGATACGACTTCACCCATTTCGCAAATTGGTGACCAATAATTGTTTCACTGGTCGGGCGAATGATTAAAGGCTCTTCCAGCTCTCCGTCAGGGATCAATTTACCTGCGCCGTCCGCCTTTAAACGGTGATGGGTGACGACCGCGCATTCTTTCGCAAAGCCTTCAACGTGGGCTGCTTCTTTTTCCAAGAAACTTAATGGGATCAACAAGGGGAAGTACGCATTCACGTGACCTGTATCTTTAAACATGCGATCCAAAACGCCCTGCATGTTTTCCCAAACGGAGTAGCCCCACGGTTTAATAACCATACAACCACGCACCGGAGAATTTTCTGCCATGTCAGCGGCGATGATCACCTGCTGATACCACTCAGGATAGTTTTGTGCGCGTGTCGGGGTAATTGCTGTATCTGCCATGTCTTGTCTCTTTCTTACTGATTAATTTTCTTTTGTATCGATACCGTAGGCTTTGATTTTTCTGTGAAGATAACTTCTTTCCAGACCAATCACTTCTGCCGTCTTGCTGATGTTTCCGCTGTTTTCAGAAATCTTACGCAACAAGTATTCTTTTTCAAATTGGGCGCGGGCTTCACGGAAAGTGGAAAGGTCCTGCATTTCTACAGCCTTTTCATCTTCCTTGTCGATCAAACCCGCAAAGCGCAGGTCGTGCACGTCGACAAAATCTCCTGGCGTTAAAATGTACACGCGTTCAATAAAGTTTTTTAATTCGCGCACGTTCCCCGGCCAAGAATACTGACCCATTTTTTCAATGGCTTTTTCAGAGAACGCTTTTTTCGGATAGC
Organism: uncultured Bdellovibrio sp.; assembly: GCA_946480995.1. The sequence goes on from CAMLMF010000461.1 coordinate 2,299, forward strand.
CACTCTCACGGGAAACACTGTCAGAGAAATACGACACCAAAACCGGAATATCTTCCACATGCTCTTTCAACGAAGGCACACGGAACGGAATGACATTCAAACGATAGTAAAGGTCTTCACGGAAGCGACCTTCTTTGACTTCTTTTTCAAGATCCTTCGAAGACGCGGCAATAACACGCACATCATTTTCAATCAGTTCACGGCCGCCAACGCGAGAGTATTTTTTCTCATCCAAGTATCTAAGAAGTTTTCCCTGGGCTGCCATGTTCATATCGCAGATTTCTGCGATATACAGAGTCCCACCCTGGGCTAGATCTAGTTTGCCTTTTTTCAGACGGTCCACACCAGGCATAGCACCTTTTTCGATACCAAAAATTTCTGACTCTAAAAGGTCTTCAGGAATACCGCCGCAATTAATTTCTACAAACGGACGCCCCGCACGCGCACTCATATAATGCACATTCTGCGCAACCAGCTCTTTGCCCGTGCCCGC
>CAMLMF010000462.1 GCA_946480995.1 uncultured Bdellovibrio sp.
TTTCGCGTAAGGGCGGAATAAAATCTTGAATGTTCATTAAGAAAGCAACCAACGCTCCGATGGCGATGGAATTTTCTGCACTTAATAGACCCCCGAAATACAATGCCGACGTAATCGTTGTCGCATTAAACAAGTTCATAATCGGTTGCATCAAAGCATAGCGGCGGATCGAGCGCATGTTGGTGTCGCGATAGTCCGTCGACAAGGTCGAAAATTGTTCGCGGTTACGAGCTAAGCGATTGTAAAGTTGCACGACTTTTATGCCATTTAGATTTTCCGCCAAAAAAGCATTGATCAAAGACAACTTCTTTTTTTGTTCGCGCAGAATTTCGCGGATGCGATTACTTAAGTAAAATGAAGCCGCAATAAAGAACGGCGCCAGGATTAAAGATACCAGCGTCAACTTCCAAGAAATCAGCGCCAACGCGACTACCACCGAAACGATAATCACCATGTGGGTAAAGACAGAGATCACGCCGTCGCTAAAAAGTTCCCCTAATGACATCACGTCATTGGTTAAGCGAGTGACAATGCGACCCGTTGGGGTTTTGTTGAAAAATTGTAAAGGCAAGCGTTGGGCATGGGCCATAAGGTCTTCACGCAAGTGAAACAACATGCGATTACCAAAAAGTTGAAACAAGTAAACATTGGCAAAAGAAAAACACGAACGCAAAATTTCGATGCCGAGATAGGCATACGCCACTTGGACAAAGATCGAAATATTCTTTTCCTTATAGCCGTGGTCGATAGCATAGCCAATTAATGCCGGATTCAAGCGCGCGACGATGGCGCCGCCGAAGACTGCAAAGATTGCTGAAAACAATAAAACTTTTTCTTTACGTGCATAGGGCCATAAGCGTTTAAATAAGCCCCAATACGTGATCTTGGTTTTCACCAAGTCTTCATGCATGAAATTTTCACTCATGGTGGGCTCCCGGTCCTTGAATCTGCACGATCTTTTGGAAAGTTGGACTGCTTTTTAAAACTTCTGCATAGCTGCCAGACGCTTCAACTTGACCGTCTTTTAAGATCAATAATTTATCGACACCTTTTAAAGAAGACAGACGGTGGGCTACGATAATTCTGCTTAAGGTCGAACGGCTTTTCGCCAATTCTTCTTCAATCGCTTTTTCGGTGCGCGTGTCGACGGCACTCAATGAATCATCCAGGACTAAAACCGGAGTTTTCAAAATCAGTCCGCGAGCAATCGTCAGACGTTGTTTTTGCCCGCCGGATAAGTTAATCCCGCGTTCGCCCAATTGTGATTCGTAACCATGCGGAAGGGCGTCGATTTCCTTGTTTAAATCGACAATTTCAGTCATGCGCAAAATTTCTTCTTCTGACGCCCTTAGCGGCAGCCCGAAGCTGACGTTTTCTGAAATGCTTTCGCTAAATAAAAAAGCCTCTTGGGGGACAAGAAGGAAGGTGCGGCGCAAAGATTCTTGCGTGATGTGTTCTATTGGAATGCCGTTAACTAAAATTTGTCCCTCATGCAAAGGATACAAGCGGGTCAATAGGTGCAGTAGCGTGGTCTTGCCAGCGCCGACGGGTCCCATGATGCCCAAGCTGTCGCCGGCCTTCAGTGTAAAAGAGACATTCGTCAAAGCATTTACGCTGCTGCCTTCGTGGCGATAAGAAACATTTTTAAATTCCAACGTCTTAAAATCGCGCAGCTCGTGGGTGCCGTTATCGGGAATGTCGGATTCTGTGTGCAGGACTTCTTTGATGCGATCGAAAGACGCATAACCCTTTTGGAAGTACGAAAAACCTAAACCCAGGGCCGTCATCGGCCACACCATTTTTTGGATGTAGCGATGGAAGGCAACAAAAGTTCCTAAGGTCACGGCCCCTGAAAACAAGTCATCCTTGGCAATAAATAGTAAAATCACGCTGCCGGAAGTAATTCCGAATTCCATGATCGGAATAAAGAACGCATCGACGCGCGCGACTTTGTTGCAGGCTTTTTCGAATGCGGCACTGACACCATTATAAAGACGCGTGCGATTGTCTTCTTGTGCAAAACTTTTAATAACGCGAATGCCGCCCACAGTTTCTTGGGCTACGCCCGTCAGTTCAGAAAAGCGATCTTGTTGGATTTTATAGTTCTTGTGGATCAGGCGCATGATATTCCAAATCAGGAATGGCACCAAAGGTAAAAAGACTAGTGTCTTCCACGTCCATGACCAGTTCAGCATCGCCATGATTGGCAGGACCACCAGAATAATAATAATTCCGTCAGCTAAAATTAAAACTCCGGGGCCAATGGCTTGACGAAAAGACTGCACGTCATTGGTCATTAGGCTCATCAGCTCACCCACGGGCTTTTTCTGAAAGAAGTTAGGACCTAAAGAGGTGATATGGCGAAAAATCGTTTGGCGAATGTGTTCGGCAGCATATGTGTGAAACTGTCCAAAGAACGAACGCCAAGCATAGCGACTGATCGCAAGCCCCGACATCAACGCAAAAAAGATCACACAAGTGCGCGCAATGTCGTTAAGTGGAACTTGCTTTTCAATTTGGTCGATCGCTAACTTCATCAAAAGCGGATAAAGACCATCAAGAGTATTTGTAATGAGCAGGAATAGCATCCCCAGCGAAAACGCACGGGGATTGTTTTTGATATAAAACCACAGGGGGCGTTGAGTGAGCATTCAGGGACTGTAGTTAATCCCGCGAAGGGCGGCAAGCGTTTTGCGAAACGGTGAAGTATTGCTCTTGGCGTCGTTCGTAAGCCCGCTGCTCCCAGGCATAATAGAACGGTCTGGCTTTAAATAAATGA
>CAMLMF010000463.1 GCA_946480995.1 uncultured Bdellovibrio sp.
CCTAAAGGCAAAATCCGCCAAGTGCAAAGAATATTTGCATTACTTAGGCCGATAAAATAAGGTGAGAATTCGTTTTTACAGGTATTTAGGTTTAGTAGTATTTATGAAACATCTCGTGTTTTTAACAGAGCATCTATCATTTGGCGGGGCAGAACGTGCTCTGGTCGAGTATTTGGTCAATATTGACCGCTCTAAATACAAAGTGTCGCTGATTTTGCGCGATGATGCCGGACCTGATAACTACCTTTTGGCAAGTATTCCCAAAGATGTCGAAGTTAAAATTCTCCACACCCATGACAATCGTGGCATCACGGCTTGGGGACATTTGCGTCGCAAACTTATGCCTAAATGGGATTTAACTTTTCGTATTCACAAAGCGCTCAGAGAACTTAAACAAATTGCGCCAGTGGATTTGTTGCTCGATTTCACTTCGGTCTTGTTTAAGCAGGGCTTTATGTTTTCCGGCTATAAAAAGATTTATTGGATTCACGGTCCTAAATCGCACATGGGCACAGCAGAACTTAAAAAGTTTTCTTGGCGTTTAAATAGTTATGACCTTGTCGCTGTGGTCAGTGACCATTTGAAACTTGAAATCGAGCACTTGTTGCCCAAGTTCAAAAGTCGCTTGGTCAGTATTTATAATCCCTTCGATATCGATCGCATCATTAGCAGCAGCTTTGATGAATCTGAACTTTCAGAAAAAGATCATGAACTGATCAATCAAAGATACATTCTGGCGGTCGGTCGTTTTGCCGTCGAAAAAGATTATTTCACTTTGGTCGAAGCTTATAAAAAACTTAAATCGCAAAATGTCGATTACAAGTTGTACTTGATCGGGAATGGGCCTGGCTTTGCGGATATCCAAGCCAAAGTAAAAGCAGAGGGCTTAAGTAACGACATCATCCTTTTAGGCGCGAAAAAGAATCCGTACATTTGGATGCGCAAGTCGATTTTGTTCGTACACTCCGCTAAGGCCGAAGGTTTTGGTTTGGTTATCGTGGAAGCCATGGCATTGGGAAAAGCGGTTATTTCAACAGACTGCCCAGTGGGGCCTGGGGAAATTCTTTGTCGTGGACGTTTCGGTAAACTGGTACCTGTGGCCAATGCTGATGCGATGGCCTATATGATTCAAGAAATGGTGGATAATCCCGTTTTGCGTGCCGAGTCTCAGTCACTGGCAGCACAACGAGCAAAAGACTACAGTGTCGATAGACTGCTTCCTGACTTTTATAAAATCATTGATATCTAGTGCAGCCATCAGTTCTGATGGCTTTGTGATTACATCTTTAATTTCTTAAAGATACTTTCTGGAATGGACTTAATAATAAGCATGATATAGCGCCAGAAGAACGGCAGGTAGACCGTGTCTTTTCCTGCTTCAATTCCTTTGACGATTCCTTGTGCGACCACAGAGGATTTCGCCCACAGCGGACCTTTTTTAAAGTCCTTGGTCATTGGAGTGTCGACAAAACCCAACTTAAAGTTAATGACGTGGACACCTTGTGGGAACAGGCGATTGCGCAGGCCATCGACGAAGGCTGTTTTTCCGGCCTTCGCGGAGCCATACACATAGTTTGACTGTTTGCCGCGATCACCGGCAACGGAAGAAATCACCGCTAAGGTTCCAGACTTCTGTGCGATCATTTTCTGAGCTAAAAACGTAAGTAAAGAAACATGACTAATATAGTTGCTGGTAATGATTTGCAGTAACTCGTCTAAATCCTGCTCCGCTTTCAGTTGATTCCCTAAAACCCCATGAGCAAGCAAGACGACGTCCACTTTTTGCAGTTGGCTCCAAATTTGCGCGATAGTCTTTTCGTGCGCATCAAGATCATTAAGGTCATGGCTGATATTCGTGACGTGAGGCGCGCCGTAAACCTTAAGATCCTGGGCAATGATGTCTAACATCTGCGTGTTGCGCCCCCACAGAACAAGTTCCGCTTTTTCCTGCGCATAAATTTTTGCGACTTCTTTGGCTATGGCTGAGGTGGCACCGATAATTAATATTTTTTTCACTTTACGCGTCTCCAAAAGCTAGATGAAAACTGGGGATCGATATATTTTTCAAATTCAGCAAGGCGAGGATAAAACGCCTTAAAGCTTTCACTGCTCATGCGGGCATCTTTGGCGGGATACACCGAGCCATGAACTTCTCGGACAATGGCATCGCACTGTTCAAGAACACCCAGCAAGGACGGGCCATAGTTTGGAAAGTCCAAGGCCAAAGTCACACCTTCTTGGGGGAAGGAAAGCAGACCTTCTGATTGCTTGGTTCCGAAGGTCTTAAGCACTGCCAAAAAAGATCCCATCTGACTTCGCTTTAGAAGTTCTAAGATTCGGGACAGGGCTTGGCCAGAGTCATTTTTGTAAGGAACAACAAGTTGGTATTGCAGAAACCCACGGCGACCATAAATTTTGTTCCATTGCTGAATAGAATCTAACGGATAAAAAAATGGTTCATAGTGAACAACATCAGTACGGCGCTCGCTAAAGTTTTTGCGGAAGTACAGTTCATTAAAAGTGCGAATGGTGAATTTATTTAAAACCCACTCTGGCAAATACGTGGGAATTGCCTTTAAGCTGTTTAAAGCATGCACTTGAAAGTTGTCTTTGTCCTGTGGAACAGCCTCGTTTCCGCGCATAAAAATTCCGCGAATATCGGACTGATTTCCAAGGCAATCCACCCATGAAACTGTGTACTCGTATTTTTCTTCAGATTCTGCAGAAAGTTCAAAGAACTCTTTAAGAGAATAAAATTGAATTTGTTAGATCGGAA
>CAMLMF010000464.1 GCA_946480995.1 uncultured Bdellovibrio sp.
GATATAATTTGAAAAGACCGTTTGCTGAACTCGCTGAAATGAAGAAAAAAGAGGAATGGTGCCCCGGGCCGGACTTGAACCGGCACGCCCCTGTAAAGGAAGCTCAGGATTTTAAGTCCTGTGCGTCTACCAGTTTCGCCACCGGGGCACGCGAAAGACAAATTGACCATTTCTTCGCAAAAAGGTCAATCTCTTCACCTTTGGAACTTACAAAGTGCGACGCGTCGGAGGCAGCCCATGAACCTCATGATTAATTCTTAAGCAAGTCTCACTCACCGAACCTGCCCCTAATGCCTCGCCTGCTCGGGTCTGCCTAATATTTCGAAGTGAACGAACAAAAAAATGATTATTTTAACACTTCACTCGTGTCGACGACCTTCGCGTAAAAGGCATTGATGTTAGCTAAAGTAAGCTTATGGATTCTTTCAGCCTTCACCAATTTCCCCGCAGAATCTCTCAGGTCAAAAGTAGCTGTCGCATCTCCCACCACGAAAGCTTCAAAGCCTAATGCCGCGGCATCGCGAGCTGTAGCATCAATGCATTCATTCGCAGTAAAACCAACTAAGACGATATTCGCTCCGCTGTCCTTCTCTAGAACTTCAGCAAGAGCCGTTTCACTAAAGGCACTTGATTTTGTTTTCTCAATGATGGTTTCTTGATTCTGCGGAGCAAGCGTTTCTAAGAAGTCACTCCCCTTAGAGTTTTTAAAAAACAAAGAGCCAGGATTACCCGAAACATGTTTCACGTGGACAACTTGCCTTTTCTTAGAGCGCCAGTGCTGCAAAATATTTGCGATATTCTGTTCCGCTACGGAATTATTGCGCCCTTCAAGAGTTGCATCCAACAAAGCATTTTGTGCATTGATAACGACAAGAATTGAGTTGTCCGAGAACTTGATAGACCTGCGATTTTTACTTTCAACCGAAAAAGCCAAGAGCTCCGTCTGCTTTGCTAAATAGACCCTGGTCTGCTCATTGATTTGCAAACCCAAAGGAGTTAACTCCCAACGCCCTTTGACTTTAACAAGTACCGGTTGATCTTCCGCGATTCTTTGTAAATTGCGCGAAACCACGGACGGATCTTTAGCCATTAACTCGGCCAAGTGATTTAAGCCCTGAGATGTCTCAAAGGCTAATAAAAGTTCCAACTGATCGGAGGTCAAAGAAAACTTTAGGCGTCCCATAGCCCCAACATACTGAGGAATCGCAGCAGAAACAACAATGCTTCTTCATAGTGACATGCTTTTTTTGCATGCCCGCACTTGCAATCTTTGCGGTGGCAAAGATTCAGGAGGAAAGATATCCCTGGAGCCAACAAAGGAGTCTCAAAAATGAAATTACTAACAGCTTTTTTTATATTATTAGCGAACTCAGTCCAGGCCCACGAAATGCAGCACGGCTTTGTTTTAGCCGCCGACGACAAGTTCGCAAGCCACTTAGTGGCTACAGGCCATCACAGTCGCCAAGCTGAGATCACCGGAGAGCTCGTCATCTTAGACCCCACTGAACAGCAGATCTATAAACAACGAAAATCTATGAATGGTGCGGGCGGATCTTACTTCCTTTTTCAGGCACAAACTTTGAACCTACCCGTCCTTCAAGACGGACAAATACTTGAGGGTCATATAGTCGAGTCAGGAGTCGGAAAATACGAACCCAAAAATATCATCGTGCGCAAGGCCACATTCAAAGTCGACAAAGTGTTACTGAATACCGAAAACCCGTTCTTCGGTGATCAATAACTCTATGAAGCGCCTTTGATAAGAACCTTCATCTCCTTCACAACTTCCGAAAGATCTACGGCATTTGCATTCAGCTCTTCTGAAGCATGGGCAGACTCTTCGGCCGCGGTGGCATTGGCTTGGGTGACTTGATCCAATTGGTTCATAGCAGAACTTATTTGCTTCAAGCCCAAGCTTTGCTCCTCGCTGGCTGTGGAAATTTCGCCAACGATGAAAGTCAGTTTTTGAATTGAAGTGGCAACCTCTTCAAAAGACGTCGCACTTGCTTGTGCGATCTGTCCTCCGCCTGTTGATTTTTCAACACTTTCTTGAATAAGCTTTTTGATATCATTTGCGGCTTCCGCGCTTTTTAGTGCCAAGCTGCGAACGGCGTCAGCCACCACCGCAAACCCTTTGCCATGATCGCCGGCTCGAGCCGCTTCAACCGAAGCATTTAATGCCAATAAGTTTGTCTGGAAAGCGATATCATCGATAATCGCCACGATCTCTGAAACTTTCTTAGATGAGTCTTGAATATCAGTCATAGCTTTCATCAAAAGGTGAATATTTTCTTCGCCTTTTTTTGTTAGGTCTCGAGCGTCTCCGGTTAAGCCATTTGCAGACTTGGCACTTTCCGCATTTCTCGAAACCATGCTCACCAGCTCCTCTAAGGAAGCCACAGTTTCTTCAATCGAAGCCGCCGCACTCACCGCACCTTCAGAAAGTTTCTTTCCTGTTAGTGTCATCTGCCCCGCTGTCGCAGCGACAGTGCCACCCACAGTGTCTGCTTCTGAAGTGACTCGGCTTAAGGTGCGCTCAAGACTTTTGGCAAAAAAGATAACTCCGCCCAGAAGAATCAGAATAACGAAAACCATAAAGCCATTCGACGAAAGAGTCGTATTCATGACCTTAGAAGAAACATCTTCTTTGTGAATTGCTGAAACGAGAAGATACCCACCGTCTTCCAAACTTTTCGTAAACTCCCACTCGGATAATTCTAAATTTTCTTCGGCGGCTTTACTAAGCCACTCGACATAGACTTCATCTTTTAGAA
>CAMLMF010000465.1 GCA_946480995.1 uncultured Bdellovibrio sp.
GGCTGGTCCAATCCGTACAACGTTTTTAAGCGTTGTACGTCTTCAGCAGTGATTTTCGGATTTGAGGCCACCATCATGTCCACGGGATCGCCGGGCATTAAGCTCATCAAATAGTAACACACGTAGGATAGGATCACTATCACGGCGAGTGTTTGCAAAATGCGACGAGTGATAAACGTAGTCATGAGGACTCCTTCTTACTTATTAGTTCAAGTTCCAGTCTTCGATATTGTTTGTCTCGTAGAACTGGTGTCCCGACATCTTATAGTTTTTCAAGTTTTTCGGCGTCACAGAGATGTCAGAGCGGTAGTACAATGGCAATACCGGAACTTCATCTGTGTAAGCTTTTAAGATGTCATGAACTAAAGCCGCGCGTTTTTTCGCATCGAATTCGAGGTCCAAAGCATCCAAGTCTTTTTCAACTTGTGGATTGTTCCAGCCGTGGAAGTTCTGTCCAGACCAGCCGTTAGCAGCTGTTGGAATCGCTTTGCCAGAAACTGTAGAACGCGGACTGTTTTCAGGGGAAGAAACCCATGCAAACAATGCTAAGCCTTCGAACTTACGTTTTGACATTGTGTCACCGAAGAACACACGTGCTGGTTCATTCTTCACAAGAACTTCGATACCAGCTTGTTTCCATTGGTTTTGCAGATAAACTTGCACCAACTCACGAGTTTTATTGCCCGCAGTTGTTTGGAAGTTGAATGAAAGACGTTTGCCGTCTTTTGCGCGGTAACCGTCAGCGCCCATTTTCCAACCAGCTTCGTCGAGCAATTTACCCGCTTCACGTTTTGAATAGCGGTAAAGAGTGATCACGCTTGGATCAGCTGTGTACCAAGGGTCTTTTGGTGAAACGTTGTGGATTGCTACTTGTTGTTTGCCTTCGAAAAGGGCTTTAACAAGGTCTTCGCGATTGATTGAATAAACCAAGGCTTTACGGACGCGCACATCTTTCAAGATCGGATTGTCCAATTTAAGATCGATATGTTCGTAAGTCACTGAAGGCACAAAGTGCACATCATAAGCTAGTTTTTCAGCTTTCGCTTTTTTATCAAAAGCCAAGGCTTGGTCAAAATCCAAACCTAAAACTGAAATCATATCAATTGTGCCAGAGCGCAAGTTCGCTTCCATTGTTCCCGTGTTAGGAATCAACTTCACGATGATTTTTTGGATGTTTGGTTTTTTACCATAAAAGTGGGGATTTGGCGAAAACGCAACGTGCGAACCCAATTTCACTTCGGAAATAACGTAAGGACCATTGTACAAACCTGGGTTTGTCGCAGCACGAACGTAATTCGAGTTCTTTTCGTAGCCCTCTTTTTGTTTTCCATATTTATCAAAGATCGCTTTTTCCAAGTGAGTTGGCACTGGGAAGAACTGCGCTAGTTGATAAAAATCCCATTTTGCTTTTTCATATTTGAAAGTACATTTTTTTGGATTTTTTGGATCGACTTCGATTTTTTCTACTTGCGTCCATTGTTCTTTTTCACCCACGCTGACTGTTGGGCTTGTTGCGATCATGCGTGAAGTGATGAAGTCTTCACAGATAACAGGTTTGCCGTCGCCCCATTTTGCGCCTTCAACGATTTCCCAGACAGCCGTGATTTTTTTCTTGCCGCCTTCTTCGATGATTTTTGCAGTGCCTTTTTCTAAAGAAGGGATTTCTTTAGCAAGTTGAGCCACCCATTTACCTTCAGGAGTTAGGTTCACCAAAGAACGTCCCACCATACGGTACATGTAAGCTGAAGCTGACATCGTCATAATTAGAGGATTCATTGTTTCAAATTCTTGAGAAATACCGATTTTAAGTTCGGCATTCGTCGGAGCTGCAACCACTGGAAGCGCAAGCGCAACGCCCGTTACCAGCATGAGTCCTTTCGCAATTCTATTCAACATACGTTCTCCTTGTTATTTGAATCGTAAAAAATTAATTAAGTATTCTGTGGCAAAGTGTTTAACCAACACGCCTTTTGGTGGCTGCCAGCGCCTTCCAAAACCGGAGTTTGCACAGAGCAAACATCCATTTTGTAAGGACAACGAGTATGGAACGAACATCCCGATGGGGGATTGATCGGACTTGGCACTTCTCCGCCCAAAGACTTTTTGATCTTTTTCTTACCAGCGCCCACGCGAGGGATCGCAGCGATTAAAGCCTGTGTGTACGGATGTTGCGGATTTTTAAACAGCTCATCGCGTTCGGCGATCTCTACAATTTTACCTAAGTACATCACGGCAATGCGATCACAAGTGTGCTCGATCACTGACAGGTCATGGGAGATAAACACGTAAGTCAGGTTCAACTTTTCTTGTAGATCTTTTAAAAGATTCAAAATCTGCGCTTGGATTGAAACGTCCAAGGCACTGACGGGTTCATCGCAAATAATCAACTCAGGATTTAAAGCAATAGCGCGCGCAATGCTGATGCGTTGTCTTTGTCCGCCCGAAAACTCATGGGGATAACGATTGACGTGGGCCTTACGCAAACCAACCAATTCAATCAACTCCAGGACCCGTTGACCACGTTCTGCTACGGTTCCAACGTTATGAATGTCCATCGGTTGACGGATGATTTGGCCAACTGTCATGCGTGGATCTAGGGATGCGTAAGGATCTTGGAAGATCATTTGCATATTTTTACGTTTTTTACGTAAAGCGCTGCCCTTAAGTTTTAAGAAATTTTGTCCGTCAAAATCAATTGTGCCCGCGGTTGGTTCGTAAAGACGAATCAACGTACGGCCCAGCGTGGATTTACCACAACCAGATTCGCCCACCAG
>CAMLMF010000466.1 GCA_946480995.1 uncultured Bdellovibrio sp.
GCCCATGTGCGCTTTTTGGAGATCCGATGAGCTCGTTTTTGGACTTACTTATTATTTATCGTTGGTCATTACCCGCAAGTGTCGTGGTTGCTGTCGTCTTGGCGATGATTGGTGCCCAGTGGACAGCGCGCGAAAAAAGCGCGCAAGTTTTTGTCTTAGGCCAAGGTTCTTCCCTAGGTATCGTCTTGGGTTTGGTTTTAAATATTCTATTGGGCGCCGACTATCACGTTTTAAGTCTGGCACTGGGTCTTTCTGTCGGGGGACTGACTTTATTAGCGTCAGAATATTTGGTTGAAACAAAGGCAGATCGTAATCACGTCTATTTAACTTTGTTCGTAGTTTTTTTAGCTCTGACCTATCTGCTGACCTCCTTGGTTCCATCTTTAGAATCACACATGGCGGCCTCTTATTTTGGGGATCTGGCTGTGATGAGTGACAGCGGAGCTATCGGAAACTTGATCGTGGGCTTGTTCTTTGCCGCGTTCTTATGGCTTCAGTGGAGACCTTTAAGCACCGTTTCGTTTAAATTAGTCAATCAAAGCTATATTCATCGCAACCCGCGGGACTGGATTTTTGATGTCGGCACCTTGCTGGTTACGACTTTAGCAATTCAGAATATGGGTTATCTTTTTACCGTGGGCTCTTTATTTATTTCTACGACCTTGGCTTCTAGAAAAAGTCAGAACTTGCGCGCCTACACGGTGCGTTTGGTGTTGATTTCAGCTGTGGGTTGCTTTTTGGGATTTATGCTTTCGTTGTTATCAACAAATTTGCCCACGGTCCCATGTGTTCTTTTGGCGCAAGTTTTCGTAGGCTCTTTATTTTATACGAAGAAATAATGGAAAGAAGGTTGCGCTTCTTTCTTTTGTCCGTCGACATTGAACAGACAAATGACTTCGGTGCGCACGCCTTTTTTTACGTTAAATACGGTCAAATCGGCATTTTCAATAATTTGATGCAAACCGCGGCCCGCCCCGCCTTTTTCTGCATTCATGCTGCCTGCGGCACCACCGTAGCAACTTAAAAGATAATCAATGATGATATCTTTAGTTAAAGAGCCAAATGGATCTTTAACCGATACCGCCAATAAAACACCGTCACTAGCAAAACTGAGAGTCGATTGCTGATGGGTATCCAAGTTGATTTCTTCTTTGCGTGACTTATGGTTAAACAAGGATTTGCCATTGGCATCCACTGGCGCATCATAGATCGCATTCATCAACATTTCTTCAAGCACTGTGTTGACGCGTTCTAAAACTGTTGTGCGCATTCCCATCTTTTTGAAATAGGCGAAAACTTCTTCGCGCAATTCTTCGCGCTGACCTGAACGAACGATGGCTTTGGTTTTAACTTCCACGCCCCAAGTAAGATATTTTTCCACACCAAAAAGATCTTTGTTCAGCAGTTTACCAAGGGCTGTTAAGACATAGCGAATTGTCGCATTTTTATCTTCGGCATCTCTGGAAATAATATGATCAACAAAGCGGTGACGCTCTAAAATGCGCACATTGCCTTGAACGTCTTTGCTGGTTAAAAGAACTGCGAAGTGAGCGTTTTTGCTTTCTTGAACTTCTTTTAGGATATCAGCACAGGTTTCTTCACACAGAACGATATCGTATTTATTTTCAGCTAAGAAATTGCGTCCTGCTTCTGGATCCGTGGCAATATCCAGCTGCACCCCTGTACCGCCTAAGGCCATACGAATAGGCAATTGCTGTTTTTTATCGGGCTCGATCAACAGAACTCGTCCGCCCCCGCCTTTTTCAATCGCGCTTTGCGCTTCGTGCAATTCACGATTCAGGATTTCAAAAAGACGTGCTTTTTCGTTCGTACGCATCAGACGTTCGGTCAGAATGAAGCAATAAATCTGATACAACAGGGACTGAAAGTGATCTTTATCCTTGGGATGGACATGGGCGAAGTCTTCGGACTTTAAGACAAAACATTCCACAGGGCTCAAAGCTTTGATGGTGGTCGAAGTTAAGTTTGCTGTGATAACGCTCATCTCGCCGAAAACTTCACCCGGGGTGTCTAAGGTCGCAATAATTTCGCTTCCTAAAGATACTTCCACTTTGCCGGATCTTAAAAAATACAATGAAGAGTTCTTTTTGCCTTCTTGCAGAATTCCCGTTTGGGCGGCAAAGGATTCCGTTTGAATCATAGTTGCTGCTTGCAACAACAGGTCTTCGTTAAAAGACTTAAAAAATGAAAAGGATTTAATTTCCTTGGCGATTTCAACCGGATGCAACTTCATATAAAGTTAATTATGTATGTAGTTCCAAGGCCTTGACTAGAATCGTCTTGAATATTTCGGGGAATAAAAGAAAATTAAGTCTATCGTCGGTATCAGGAGGCGCTTTGTACCCACATCTTCAGCTCACTTCAGACTTACAGATACCGACATACTATCTGGTCATCAGTATCACCGTGTGTATTTGCTTGTTGTGGCTTAATCAGCGCGCTACGGAATTTAAACTGTCACGCAAAGTGACCCTAGACATAAGTCTTATTGTCATGGTCGCAAGCTTTGTCGGCGCGCGCTTGTTTCATGTGTTTTACGAAGACTTTGCTTATTACCAAGAAGATTGGCTGCGCGTTTTTGAATTCTGGAACGGTGGCTTTGTTTTTTATGGCGGTGCGATCTTCGCAGCAATCTGTGGCTTCACTTTTCTGCACTTTCAACGTGAAGTACAAAACACCACTTACATGGATCTTTTTGCGCCCGTGTTTTCGCTTTCTTATCTTTTAGGGCGTATCGGTTGCTTACTTGCT
>CAMLMF010000467.1 GCA_946480995.1 uncultured Bdellovibrio sp.
TGCCGCCACTGCTTTTTTGTGCGAAGCTTGCCGTCGAGAATGAAATAATGCAGAGTAGAAGCAAAGATGAAAACCTAGACATGGCTATATTTTCTCGCTTTTATAGAGCCACGTCTAAGAATTCCCACATTGATACGTTTAAGCGTCTCAGAAAAGGATACGGTTGTGGTTCAAGATTTCGATCCATTTGCATTAAGAATCTCTGGTGACTTCGGCATTCGCTGGTATGGCTTGTCTTACATGGCAGGCTTCATCTGTGCCTACTTCATCATCTCGTGGCTGGCAAAGCGCCAAAGAGCTGGGATGAGCTTGCAAATGGTGGGTGACTTTATCACTTACGGCGCGATCGGAACTTTGGCTGGCGGACGTTTAGGGTATGTCCTGTTTTATGGCCCGGATTTATTTTTAAAATTTAAATCAACCTTCCCTTATTGGGGCGTTCTTGCCGTTAACGAAGGCGGGATGGCCAGCCACGGGGGCATTTTAGGTGTCGTCATTGCCAGCTTGCTGTTTGCGCGAAAATATTCTGTGAACTCTCTTTATCTTTTGGATCTTGTGGCGGTTGTTGGTCCTGTAGGAATTTTCTTTGGTCGTATCGCGAATTTTATCAACGGTGAACTGGTGGGGCGTCCGTGTGACCCGACGTATCCGTTGGCTGTTAAGTTTCCGCAAGACATTATGAACTGGCCCGCGCAGGAATTTGGAAAGCTCAATGAGCTGACTCCGGTCGTTGAAAAGATCGGTGTCAGCAGCGATCAGTGGTTGGGGCTTTTGGAAAAGTTCCGCTTTGAAGTTGGTGCCCGTGAGCAGATCTATTCGATTATGAATCAAGTAATCACCAGCATCCAAGACGGCAACACGGCAGCAAAAGAAGCGATCGCGCCGCTTTTGACTCCACGCTATCCGTCGCAATTATTTGCCGCTATGGGCGAAGGATTGTTCTTATTCTTAGTTTTGTTTTTCATCTGGAGAAAACCACGCAAGCCAGGCTTTATCGCTGCCTGTGGGATTTTGCTTTACGCGGTCGTGCGTGTTGTCGATGAACACTATCGCATGCCTGACGCCCATATCGGTTACCAATGGCTGGAACTGACACGCGGTCAGTGGTTAAGTATTGCGATGTTTGCACTGGGCTTAATCTTGATGTTTGTCTGGACCCGCGCGAGCTCTTTGAAAATATCGGGCTGGAGCAAAGGGCACTCGATTCGTTTGAATCGTAAGTAAGCAGGCCTCTACCTAAATCAAGATTTTGTTTTGAAAACAAAATCTTGTTGTCCGAATGAAAATCCCTGACAGACTTGGATCTCGGCGACGCTTCTGTCGCCATTTTCAAATATGAAAACGGAGATTTTTATGAAGTCCTATTGGCTCTCTCTATTAAGTATTCTGTTCGTTGTTCTGGCATCGCAGTCCCAAGCGTCGAATCAATTTAATCCAACCCGCTTGCTGCAAGTGCAAGGGTTGCAAATCGCGGCCTATGAAAGTTCGGGTCATCGTGGGCCTGGTATTTTGCTTGTTCACGGCAACACTTCTTCAGCGCAATCTTTTTCGAAAATTTTGAAATCGTCCTATGCAAAAAAACATCGTGTCGCGGCGATTGATCTTCCTGGTTATGGCAATTCGGTCAACGCCAGCTCTTACAACACAAATCTTTTTGCCAGTGTTATTGCCGGGGCCGCGCAACAGTTGGGTATGGCCAGCGGAGTTCTAGTCGGTTGGAGTTTAGGTGGCGATTTAGTTTTACAAGCCTCTGCCCAAATGCCGCAGCTGAAAGGTATTTTTATTTTTGGCACAGCTCCTGTCGGTTATGCTCCGTCACTGCCTTCACCATTTTTAACTCCTGCAGAAACATATGCGGGGGACGCGGTTAACTATGGCTTCGTGCCCAACTTAACTTCGCAGCAGGTTTCCGATTATGTGACGGCTTTCTTCCGTCCTCAATACGCTCCGATTCCGGCTTTCTTTTTTAATGCGGGTCTAAGAACAGATCCGGCAACGCGGGCCGCGGTGTATATGGTTGCAACCGGACAAGACGCGACATTCTTAGATGAAGTGGCTTTGGTTAAAAACTTAACTATTCCTTTGGCTGTTGTGCATGCTGAAAAAGATGCCTTTGTTCGTTACGCATTTTTAAGCGGCCTTGCGCCGGAAATGCCGACGTTGTGGAAAAATAAAATTATCACTGTTAAAAAATCAGGACATGCTTTGCACTGGGAAAAGCCAGATCGTTTTATTGATTTGTTAAGTCAGTTTGTGAAGGATCTTTAAAATTTGCAGGCACATTATTCTGTGCTGACTGACCGAGGATCGTATTTGATCCTCGGTTGTTTAAGATTTAAATTTTGAAATTATAAGACGCAAGGTCTGCTTGAGGCACTTCGGCCTGTTCGCCTGTCGTGAGGTTTTTTACGGTCACAGTTTTATTTGTGACTTCGTTGCCACCTAAGATCAAAGCATAATGTGCGCCAAGTTTATTGGCCTTCTGCATTTTCTTTTGCATTTTTCCTGAAAGAAAATTTTCTGTTTTAATACCGCGACGGCGGATCATGTGAGCAATGCGCACGCTTTCTTGTTCACCTTGTTCATCTGCGCCCACAATTGCGACAAGAACTTCTTTTTGAATGGCAAGTTCCTTAGGTACTAAATCCATCAATCTATCGATACCCGCAGCCCAGCCGACAGCAGGGGTCTTGGGGCCGCCCATGGTTTCAACAAGGCCATCGTATCTTCCGCCCGCCAACACAGTTCCTTGGGC
>CAMLMF010000468.1 GCA_946480995.1 uncultured Bdellovibrio sp.
AGCCTATGCTTCACTGTGGGAAATGGGTGTTTTAATTATTTTATTGGCCGTGGAAAAAACACCAAGATCCGCGCGCTGGACGCTTTTAAAACCGGAAGGCGCTGTTTTTTATTTATGGATGTGCTTGCACGCGGCGGGACGACTTCTGATGGAAGCCTTCCGTGATGACTTTCGCGGACCTTCATGGGGTCTTTCAATTTCTAGTTGGATCAGTCTTGGTATTCTGGGCGCGGGTTTATTTTTACTTTTATGGAAACCAACAAGCCGGGGCCACGCAAGCTCCACCTAGCTGACAAAGCGCTCCTGCTTTAAATGTATCCAAACGACATTGATCCGATGGATAAGTATTGCGCAACAACGCAGGCACTGCAGGCGCGGAAAGATCTAAGCTGACAGGTGTGTATTCGCGGTAAGAATATTTTTGAAACAAGGAAACCATGTCGAACCCCGCCTGCATGATTTTTCCACACAGCGAATTTTTCTTACACAGATCTTGCGCCACAGGACTTACCACGGGAACAAACTGCGGATTTTCGCTTAAGAATTTTGGCAAGCACACGGCCGCCGCATAGAAATCCGACTGACCTTCAGAGGACGCCCACTCTGCCCCAGGAATTGTTTGACGGGGCTCCCCACCCACGATGTGACCTAATTCGTGACAAAGAATCGCGGCAAGGGCCCCTTGCGAAGAACCCGGCGCGCGCGCCATGCCTCCCCACATTGATATCTGCCATAGGGTCGCATCGGATTTTGCGAAGGCTGCAAAGAAAGGACTTTCCCACTCGTGCGGAATCAACAGTGGCTTTCCAGTTTGATGGAAGACGCTTAAAAAATTCTGCGCGGTGAATTTCATCACGATGTTTTCATAGTCGGCCTTGGTGATGTCTGAAACAGGAGTGGCTCCTTCGGGTAAAAAGAAATAGTCATTGTCCTTTTCATCTTCAGCCTGGGCGACGGAAGAGGCGCCATAGCGGATCACCGTCTTTTTCGACTGAGCCATGCCTATAAGGAACAGTAAAAGAGCTGAGGCTAAAATGTAGGGTAAATTTCTTTTTAAATTCATCGCTGCGGAAATGTAACACGGATCCCCGCGAAAACCTCCGTGTAACGTTTGTAAAATCAGGTGCAAAATTCGTCGTCTCATTTTGAGACATTCCAACAATGTGACGCAAATTGGCCGCCCCCCTGAAAAGATTCAACAGTCAGGCCGCCCCAAAAGCATTTTACACGACACCCACTAGGGCGCCTTTATGGCACGAGTCCTGAAATAGATCCTCTATGAAGAAGTTTATTTTTTTAAAGAGGTATGAAATGAAAAAGCTCTTAACATCTTTCTTGGCAATTTATACGGCTGTATTAGTTGCCGGTTGTGGTGGCAATGACAGTTCTGGCGGAGGAGTTATTGCACCCGTCGGACCTCAGTGCGGTGTGGGCCAAGTGTCGAACGGGTATATCTGTATAAATACATCCGGAATTGCGCCGGGAACTACCGTTCGATATTACGACTATAATCGCTACTTTTATCAAGGTGGCTATAACATCCAAACACAAAATGGCGACATGAGAATCGTCAACTCAGGAGCTTTCCAAGAGTTCTTGAAGCAGGCTATGGGTGTTTGTGATCGCAATATTTGGGGATGGGAACTTGGCTCGGCGAAATGTTCGGAATGGGAATCAGGTTCTTTCCAAATTGAATTATCGATTGATAGTTCTTTGAAACCTGCTCTTTCATTCACCGCTTACCCTGCCATTAAATGGTATAACTACTCCTTAAGATTCGGCATAGACGGAGGAGGCATGGCATTCAACCCGCTTTATTTGAACCAAAATAACACTTTCAACTTGATCAACCAAAGCAAAGGTTTTGAAGTTCGCGCCCAAGGTTCGTATATGAACGGTGGCGGCTTGAAGTTAATCCAAATCCAAGTTCTGCAAGGAACTTTGAATGACGGCTACTTCACTTATGACCTTTACTTCCCTTATAACAACGTCGCGACAAAGATCGCAACGGGTCGCTTCAAACGTCGCTAAGCTCTGCGTCTTGCACAAGGCGCAAGACTTGATAGACTTCGACACATGACTGATTCAGCAAATACTTTAAAAGTTAAATGCCCACAATGTGGGCTTTTGACTTTGTACTCAAAGGAAAATTCTTTCCGACCTTTCTGCTCTGAAAGATGCCGACTTATTGATTTGGGCGAATGGGCAAGCGACTCTTATCGTATTCCTGTCACGACTCCTTCAAGTGATTCTTTAAGTTCCGACGATGAGGATTACGATGACGAGTCCGACAACAAACACTGATCCCCCGGAAACATGCACTCAGAGTCGGTTTCATATTTTTTATTGACGAACATCTGATTTTGCATTTTGATTGCCTAGTCATTGGATGACGAAGAGTTATCAGCAGGATTAATATTTACAACTAAGACACACAAATGTGTCGCAAGAGGAGTTCACAATGAACAAAGCACAATTGATCGAAAAAATTGCTACAGAAACTAAAGTATCTAAAGCTCAAGCTGAAGCAATCCTTGATTGCACAGTAGAAAACATCAAAAAAGCTGTTAAAAAAGGCGACGATGTTAAACTTGTTGGCTTCGGTACTTTCACTAAAGCTAAACGTAAAGCTCGCACTGGCCGCAACCCACAAACTGGTAAAGCGATCAAAATCCCAGCTGCTTGGGCTCCAAAATTCCGCGCTGGCGCAGAATTCAAATCAATGGTGAAGTAATCGTTTTT
>CAMLMF010000469.1 GCA_946480995.1 uncultured Bdellovibrio sp.
TCAAAAAGATCTGTCCATAAAATCGCGATATCGCAGGACTGCTCATTTGCTGACTTAAGGCAGTTTTCAATCAACTGAGTGCTTAAACCTTGTCCACGATATGCTTCGTCCGTAACTACGGAACCTATTGCACCGACTTTAAAGATCACATGCGGAGATTTGATGATAAGAGGTTTCATCACGGCATGGGATAAGACGGCGCCTTCGTCAGCAATGATGTGCATATTGTGCAAGTTGTTAGAAGAAAATGCCGTGGGATATTCTGCTGCAATCGACCAGGCAGCCTCATGGCGCAGTTTTTTATTCAAGAAATCCAAAACTAGGGGAAGCTCATTTTCTTGGGGTGAGCGAGGTCCTTCCATGAATTCTCCTTATTAAGTACTCAGTCTAGCGTTAAACGGCAGGTGTCCCTAGGGCCCCCAGGGCTAGGCCATGAAAAATGCGACCCAAGTCGGGAAGGGGGTTTGACATCAAGGTCAAAAGTTTTATATTAAGGTCGCATATTTAGGAGACCCCATGGCCGATAAGAGTCAGAAATGGAACGAAAACAAACCGGGTAAAGTATTTGTGGATCAATCTTGTATTGCCTGTGATGCTTGCGTTTTGACCGCTCCTAAAAATTTTGCGATGCACGAAGAAGACGGGCATGCCTTCGTTTCTAAACAACCGGAATCTCCAGAAGAAGAAGCTCTTGTAAAAGAAGCGATGGAAGGTTGCCCTGTTGAAGCTATCGGAAACGATGGCGAATAAGAAAGTCGTTTCACGGACCGCAAAAGTGTCCAAAAAAACTGGACCTAAGAAGGTGGCCGCAAGTGTAAAGAAGGCCTCTTTGCTTCCTACCCTTGAACTCTTTAAGCGCTATTATCCAGATGCCCACTGCGCTTTGAATTTCACTACACCCTATGAGCTTTTGGTTGCCACGGTTTTATCCGCGCAGTGCACGGACGAGCGCGTGAACATGGTCACGCCGGCTCTTTTTAAAAAATATCCGACCCCGCAAAAGATGGCGAAAGCATCGCAAGAAGACATCGAAGAGCTGATCCGTTCGACGGGCTTTTATAAAAACAAAGCCAAGAGTCTTAAATCCTGCGCCATTTCTTTGGTTGAAAAATACAAAGGAGAAATTCCGCAAGATCTTGGGGCTTTGGTCGAGTTAGCCGGTGTGGGGCGCAAAACTGCGAACGTGGTTTTGGGCAATGCCTTTGGCATCGCTAGCGGTATTGTTGTCGATACACATGTAACACGATTATCGAACCGTTTGGGGTGGGTTAAGACTGAAAACGCCGTGCTTATTGAAAAAGAATTGGTCAAGCACGTACCCCAAGAAGATTGGGTGATGTTTTCACATTATCTGATTTCCCATGGTCGAGCTATCTGTAAGGCGAGAAAACCAGATTGCAGCCATTGCTTCCTAGAGGAGACTTGCCCTAAGAAGGGTGTCTAGTTCACAATGTTCTCATGTTTGTTGCATTTTTTGAGAGCGTTAAATACGTAGGTCATCTTTTACCCATTTCATTCCTAAGAATTTTCTTAGGCTATTACTATTTAGAATCAGCCATGCACAAGTATCGCGGCGATTTTTTAACTCGCCCGCGTATTGCTGATCAAATCGCAGAATGGTTGCCGGCAAGTCATGCACCGAACTGGTTTAAGATTTTTGCGAGCAGCCAAATGATTCCCAATTGGCAGACGGTCGCCTTTATCATCCTGGGCCTAGAGTTTGCTGTGGCAATTTCTTATATCATTGGTTACGTCGTGCGCCCGGTGGCTTTGTTAGGTGTTTTGTTGTGCGTGACGATGCTGTTCGTATCGGGACCGGGTTCTGAAGATTTATATAAAACATTTTTAGCGATTCATTTGATTTTAGCGTGGGTCGGCGCGGGCCGTTGCCTGGGCTTTGATTATTATTTCTTCAAGCGCCGTCGCGGGCTGTGGTGGTAAGGCGTGAAGCATTTTATTCTTTTTCTTGCGGTCATCTTTTCCGGACTATTTTTTGCGGTTTTACATAAAACAGAGCAAGGAGTCGTTACAAGTTCTTTGCCAACGTTACGGGTTTTTGGTTACGCGTCCTTCACGGGGCGTTGGGGGCCGGGGCCTTTATTAAAAGAACATTTTGAAAAAACATGTAACTGCAAAGTCGAGTTTATCGAAGGCAGTGATTCAGGCATCCTGTTGCAACGTCTTAAAATCGAAGGTGAAAGTTTAGGTGCTGACGTTTTGGTGGGTCTTGATCAATTCGATATTGCAAAAGCTTTAGCTGATCACACCTGGCGCAAGTTAAGCCTTCATAATTTAGATGTCTATGATTCTGTGAAGCCTGCATTGACTAACAATTTTTTTGTACCCTATGACTGGGGTGCTTTGACCTTCGTCGCCCGTCGTGATGAGTTGAAAAAAACGCCAAAGTCTTTAGACGATTTATTGGACCCTGAGTTCGCTAAAAAAATTGCTTTGCAGGATCCACGAACCAGTTCCCCAGGAATGCAGTTTTTGTATTGGATTTTGCGCTCTAAAGGCGAAGAAGAAGGTTTTGCGTACTTAGAAAAATTGATGGCGCAAGTCCATAGCTTTTCGCCAACCTGGTCGACGGCCTATGGTTTATTCACGAACAAACAAGCTAAAATCGCGTATTCCTACGTGACCTCGCCGCTGTATCATGAAATCGAAGAAAAAAAGAAAGACTATATCGCATTGTCTTTCGACGAGGCTTTACCGGTGCAATTTGAATTCG
>CAMLMF010000470.1 GCA_946480995.1 uncultured Bdellovibrio sp.
CGTGTTGTGGCAGATTTCAAGTTATCGGATGAGCTGCGTGCAGAGTTTGAAAACTATAAACGTAATGCCATCAAAGAGCGTTCCGATTTATTGAAATATGGCGGCGAACGCTTTATCCGCGACCTTTTAGATGTGGTCGACAATTTCGAGCGCGCTTTGCAAGCCAACATCAGCGCTGAAAATTTTGCTTCTTTTAAGCAAGGTGTCGAAATGACAGCTTCAGAAATGCGCTCACTTTTACAAAAACATTCTGTGCAAGAGGTTCCATCTGAAGGTGCTGCCTTTGATCCCGCAATTCATGAAGCTTTAGGCAGTGAGCCGACAGAAGAAGTAGCTCCGGGTCACATCGCACGTGTCTTTAAGAAGCCTTATAAGTTGCACGACAAAGTTATCCGTACTGGACAAGTTGTCGTTGCAAGAAAGCCGGAATAACCGGAAGAGGGTGTTGATTGTCTAAAAAAGATTTTTACTCTATTTTAGGAGTTTCGCGATCCGCCTCTGCAGACGAGATCAAAAAATCTTATCGCAAGCTTGCGATGCAGTTTCATCCTGACAAAAATCCTGGCGATAAAAAGTCGGAAGAAAAGTTCAAAGAGATCAGCGAAGCTTATGATGTTTTAAGCGACACCAAAAAACGCGACATGTACGACCAATTCGGTCACGCCGGAAATCAACAGGGTTTTGGCGCGGGTGGCCCCTTTGGGGGCGGCGCTGGCGCTGGAGGCTTTGGCGGATTTAGAAGCGGTCCTGGTGGCGGCGCAAACGGTGGCGATCCATTTCAAGATATTTTCGGCGATGTCTTTGGTGACATTTTCGGCAATGCTCGTGGCGCTGGTGGAGCTAGATCTCGTCGCCCAACTAAGGGCACAGATCTTCGTTACACATTAAATATTTCATTTGAAGACTCTGCATTGGGCACAGAAAAAGTAATTAGTTTTGTGCGCCAGCGTGGCAATAAAGAAGAGTCTGCGAAGCTTTCCGTCAACGTCCCTGCCGGAGTCAAAGAAGGTCAACGCCTGAAGCTTTCCGGCGAAGGTGATGCGGCTCCGGGTGGTGGCACTGCGGGTGACTTGTACGTTATTATCAACATTCAAGATCATCCCCTATTTAAACGCCAAGAAAACGATGTGACCTTGGATCTGCCGATCAGTTATACCGATGCGATCTTAGGTACTAACGTCGAAGTTCCAACTTTAACTGGAAAAGCGATGATCCGCATTCCTCCGGGCACTCACACGGGGCAAAGTTTCCGACTAAAAGGCAAAGGTTTTGCAAAAGTCGGCGGTTTCGGCTCAGGTGATATGTTGGTACGTATCCTTGTTGATACCCCACACACACTTTCTGCGCGTCAAAAAGAAATCATGGAAGAACTGGCAAAATCAGCAGAGACAACTCCGCTTGTTAAAGCCTTTCAAGAAAAAGTCTCTCAGCTTATGAGGAATAGAAAATGACAATGAAGTTTGTTCTGTTACTGACAGCCAGTGTTTTAGCCTCTTGCACGACAGTGGCAACAAAGAAGAGAGCTCCTTATAGACCTCCGACGGCAGCCTCGGCCAAAACTCCAAAAAGCATGGCCGGTATGACAGCGGGAAAACCGCCAGAACAGATTCAAAGCCAAACCTTAGCATTGCCACCACCGCCTGTTGCGAAAACAGAAGATGCGCTAGAGTACTTAAAAACATTAGTCACTCAATCTATTCAATCGCCTAACAAACAAGAACAAGAAAGCGCGCGTCTGCACGCTGTTGATATCGTTGAAAATAAATTAAACGATGAACAACTTGAAAAAGTTGCTGATAATTCAGATTTTGGCTTCTTGCGCGCCCATGCGATGTTTCGCCAAGGGGAAATGGCTTTGGAAAACAAAGACACTTCACGCGCAAAGAAATATTTTTCTAGCGTGATCGAGTTTTTACCTGGTAGCGATCAAGCGCTGCGCGCCCAAGACATCTTAACTCAATTAGACGCCTCTAAGAACGTGTCGGCACAGACTGTCGGTGTGGTTTTGCCTTTAAGCGGAAAGAATGCTCCAGTTGGTCAGCGCGCTTTACGTGGCCTTGAAATGGGCCTCGGTCTGCACATCCCAGGTTCAAGCTTTAAGCTTGCGATCATGGACAGCGAAGGAAACCCGGACTCTGCTCGCCGTGGGGTTGAGCGCCTGGTGAAAGAAGATAACGTCATCGCCATTGTCGGCAGTCTTTTAAGTAAGACAGCCCCTGCTGTTGCTGCTAAGTCAGATGAGTTGGGTGTGCCAACAATAGCTCTTTCACAGCGTTCAGGTTTAACAGAGATTGGACCTTCGGTTTTTAGAAATTCATTAACCAGTGGCATGCAAGTTCGCGCGTTGGTGCGCACAGCGATGGATGACCATGGCATGAAAAAGTTTGCGATTCTTTATCCGAATGATGCCTATGGTGTCGAGTTCACCAACATTTTCTGGGATGAAGTGTTAGCACGCGGTGGGCAAATTACGGCTGTGCAAAATTACTCAACGAAAGAAACAGATTTCCGCTTGGTCATCCAACGTTTGGTGGGAACATATTATGGTGAAGCTCGCCAAGATGAATTTTCTGTGCGCCTTAAAGAATTACAACATTCCGATAAAAAGAAATCGGTACGTAATTCAAATCTTGAAAACGTACTTCCTCCGATTGCGGACTTTGATGCCGTCTTTATTCCGGACAGCGTGAAAGCCATGGGACAAATTTCGGCAATGCTTTCTTATAG
>CAMLMF010000471.1 GCA_946480995.1 uncultured Bdellovibrio sp.
ACCAACAAGTGAAGTTGAACTTCGGTGATGCGATTAAAGACGGCGGTAAAGGCCTTGATGGAACTAAGCAATACGGTAAGAACTCGGACCTTATCTCTTGGAACCAAGACGGTGCTGCGGCTGGTACGATCACTGGTTTGTCATTCAATGACGACGGTGTCTTGACAGCGGTTTACTCCAACGGACAAGCGGCTGACTTAGCACAAATCGCCTTGGCGAAGTTCGAAAATCCAGAAGCTCTTTTCAAGGTTGGTAACAATCGTTTGAAAGAATCAAGAGATTCAGGAACGGCGTCTTTGGGTGGCCCGGGTGCTGCAGGCCGCGGTAAATTGTTCGCAAAGTCTTTGGAAAGATCTACAGTGGATCTTGCTACAGAATTCGTGAACATGATCCAAAATCAACGTGGTTTCCAAGCCAATGCGAAGACCATCACGACGACGGATGAACTTTTGAATGAAGTGATCCAACTTAAAAGATAATAACTAGCTAGATACTAAACCAACCTACCATGTCACAGGCTCCCTGACCCGGAGCCTGTTCTTATTTGGGAGGGGGGCTTTTTGCGGCAGGCTAGAAACAGGATAAATCTTCTAGTTTTGGCAAGTCCGAAACCGAGGCTGGTCAATTTCAAGTGTGTAATCAGTGCGGACGGCTAATTAAAACTATGTAATAAAGAAATTATTGGTATTTTGTTTAGAAACAAATCTGCTATACCTTAGCCATTAAATAACACGAACGGAACAAGGATGAATCGAATGAGATGCCTAGTAGTCGAAGACGATAACGAAATTGCAACAATCGTGAAGCAAGGCTTAGGGGAGCTTGAAGGAGACGTCGAAGTTGAAGCCAACGGACGACGTGCCTATGAGCGAGCTTTGACAAACCATTACGATATTATCGTTTTGGATTTAATGCTGCCTGAAATGGACGGCTATACCTTTGCCAAATCGCTTCGTGAAAAAGACGTGAACACACCTATTCTTATTTTGAGTGCGTTGCGTGAACTAGATGACCGCCTGAAGGGGCTTAGTATGGGTGGCGACGACTACCTGACGAAACCTTTTGCGATGGCTGAGTTGCAGATTCGCGTGAAGAATCTGTTAAAACGCGCTCAAAAAGCTTCCGAAGTGACGTCGCTGACTTTTCAAGACCTCAAGTTGAACCGCTTAAATCGCGATGTTGTTCGTGCAGGCCGTAAGTTGGATTTGCAAGAGCGTGAATTTGTTCTTTTAGATTTGTTCATGAGCAATCCAAACAAGATTATCGGTAAACAGACGATTCTTAAGGAAGTTTGGAATTATGATTTTGATCCGCAAACAAATGTGGTAGACGTACTAGTATGTCGTTTGCGCAACAAATTAGAAAAAGATTTCCCTACACGACTTATCTACACGGTCAGAGGTGTAGGATATGTTCTTAAGTCGTCTTAAGCCGACACTTTTCAAAGTCAGCACTAAATTGACCCTCGTGTTCTCTTTAGTGCTGATTCTTAGTTCTACCGTCATTTTTAGTTTTCTTTATTTTCAAATCAGCAGTGCCCTTCAAGAGCAAGAGCATGATATTTTGCAGTCTAAAGTAGCTGAATATCGCGGACGTATCGAAACCCGTGGTCTTAAGGATTTTCAAGACTATTTTTCTTATATTCCGAACTACGATCGGGACGGAGCTCTTTTAGTCAGCGTGATTTCGTCACGTGGTGATATCTTATTTCTGCACGAGCCGTTTCCGAATTTTAAAATCGATATGGAATCTTTGCGTGTGGATGTTCTTGGGCAACAAGCGCGAGAATTCAGTTATGCTACGCCCGAGCTGCATGGCCCGAATCCAGTGATGGTTATGGGGGGCCTTTTAAAAGACGGCAGCCGTCTGATCGTCGCAAAAAGTACAGAAGCCTTGAATGCGCAACTGATTAGTTTGCAAAAAATTTTTTGGTGGTTGTTATTGCCAGTCGCCTTGGTGGGTTTTTTAGGCGGCCTGCTTTTATCGAATCGTACTCTCAGTCCGGTGCGCGAGCTGATCACTTCAATGAAGAAAATCGAAAGTGGTTCCTTGTCGACGCGTGTCCCGGTGGGGGGCAGTGACGATGAATTGGAAGAGCTAAAAATCTTGTGTAATAAGATGCTCGATAAGATCGAGGGTTTGGTCAATGGACTCAAAGAAGCCTTTGATCACTTAGCTCATGACATTCGTACGCCGGTGACACGTCTTCGCGGTCGAGCGGAGCTGGCGCTGACCGCCGAAGGTGATTTAGAGACTTACCGCGAAGCTCTGCAAAGTTGTTATGAGAACTCGGATAAGATCCTTAACTTCTTGCAGGTTTTAACGGATATCACCGAAGCAGAAAATCGCAGTAAAAAACTGAAACTTGAAAAGAAGTTTATTTCGGAGCTGGTCAAAGAAATCATGAGCCTTTACGAGATGGCTTTTGAGGAAAAAGATATTAAAGTAAAAACAATTCTAGACACCCATGACTGGGCCCTGGTGGATGCACGCCTTATCAGTCGTGTGATCGCCAATCTTTTGGATAATGCTCATAAATACACGCCCTCAGGCGGCGAGATGACCATTGAAACGGTCAATCAAACTGAAACAGTCATTCTTCGCGTCACAGATACGGGGCCGGGGATTTCGCCTGATGAGCACGCGATGATTTGGCAAAAACTTTATCGCAGTGACAAGAGTCGTTCAGAATATGGCATGGGCCTTGGTTTGACGTTTGTGAAGGC
>CAMLMF010000472.1 GCA_946480995.1 uncultured Bdellovibrio sp.
TGATAAACAAACCTACAATTTTCTAATTGCGGGTGTCCCTTACAAGCTTAAAACATCTCATGACGATGCGACCGTGCAAGAGCTCGTCGATTTTGTTAACAGTAAAATGAATCAAGCCCTGTCCATTACTAAAAACGGTTCTTTCCAAAACGCTGCGGTTTTGACAGCGATGAATTTGGCTGAAGAATTGATCCTTCTAAAAAGAAAGGCGCATCGCGAGCTGGAAAAGCTTGAAGAAAAAGCGTTGCAACTTTCGGTCGATCTAGAAAATTCCAAGAACAACGGCAGAAATTGAACAACTGACTTTGTTTTAACGTCTTGGAGTGTCCATTGTCTGTTTCTTGGAGCTCTAAAAAGGAATGTCGTTCCTACTTTAAATCTCTTTGCGCCCAAGCGTTTGCGCAAGGTCTTGTTCAAAATCAGCAGCAGCTAGATTTCCATTTGCGCAGCTTTTTGCAAAAGCAAACGGGAATCTGGGGAGCCTATCGGGCGTTGCCGGAAGAAGCTCAGGTCGAGGACGCGATTCGTGTTCCGCATCTGCGCTGGGTGTTTCCGCGAATGCGCGAGGGATTTTTGGAATTCTTTGAGGCACAGAAATTTGTGTCAGGACCTTACGGGGTGTGGGAACCTTCCCAAGATTCTCCGCAAAGAACTCTTCCAGAAATCCACGGACTGCTGATCCCAGGTTTAGTGTTTAATAAGAATGGCAATCGGTTAGGAAAAGGAAAAGGGTTTTACGATAAAACTCTTTCAGCCTACCGGGGACTTAAAGTCGGCATCTGTTTTGATTTGCAAATATCAGAGGCAGCACTTCCCACCGAGGCCCATGACGTGACAATGGATTACATTATCACCGATTCGGGACTCATCGATTGTCGAAAGTATCAGGAGTAAGATCATGGAATTAGTTATAGCCGCAATCGTCGGTTTATTTGTAGGCGGAGTTATTGTCTTTGTTGTGAAACGCATGCAGGACGAAAACAGCAAAAAGTCAGCGCGTATCGAAGCAGAGCGTATTATCAATCGTGCCAAATCAGAAGCTGCCAAGGTAAAAAAAGATTCTGAAACCAAAGCCAAGGATTTCGAGGCCCGCGCGCGCAAGAATGTCGAAGCCGACATCCATAAGCAAAAATCCACAGTCAAAAACAAAGAGTCGCAACTAGAGCGCCGTTTGAAAGAGATCGACGATCAATTCAAACAAAAAATGGAAGAAAATGAACGCTACCTGAATACGATGAAGGATCGCGAAGAAAAAATCGCAATCTCTGAAACTCGTATTAAAGAGCTAGAGAAAAAAGGCGAAAACCACATCCTGGAACTAAAACAAAAGCTAGAGTCTGTGGCAGCCATGTCCCAAGACGAAGCTCGTCGTCAGTTGCTGTCGGCTTTAGAAGATGAAGCCAAGCAAGAAGCGGCAAAAAAGATTTCGCAAATTGAAGAAGAAGCAAATAAAGAAGCAGAAAAGAAATCAAAACGCATTTTGGCGACAGCTCTTTCACGCTTTGCTTCGGAGTACACTTCAGAGCGCACGGTCAGTGTCTTGGCGTTACCAAGTGACGAGATGAAGGGTAAGATTATCGGTCGTGAAGGTCGTAATATCCGCACTCTGGAAGCTTTGTGCGGTGTTGACTTGATCGTCGATGATACGCCAGAGGCCGTGGTTATTTCTGGCTTCGATCCCGTTCGCCGTGAATTGGCTCGTCGCACGATTGAAAAATTAATGGAAGACGGTCGTGTGCATCCAGCACGCATCGAAGAAGTCGTCGAAAAACAACGCAACGAATTGATGAAGTCTTTGAAAGAAGAAGGCGAACGTCATGTGATGGAACTTGGTATCCCGAACATGCATCCTGAATTAGTCAAAATCATCGGCGGTTTGAAGTACCGTTCGTACCAAGGTCAAAATGCCTTAAATCAATCCTTAGAGGTCGCACAAATCGCGGGCTTACTAGCTGGCGAAATGGGTGTGAACGTGAAGCTTGCACGTCGTGCGGGTCTTTTACACAATATTGGTAAAGCCATCGATCACACATCAGAAGGCAGTTATGCTTATGTAGGTGCTGAGGCGGCAAAAAAATACAACGAATCTGAAGACGTTTGTCATGCGATTCGTGCCCATGATGAAGAAGAAAAGCCACACTCGATCTTGGCGTGGATTGTTCATGCCGCATTTATCTTGTCGACATCGCGCCCTGGGGCGCGTCGTCCACAAATGGATTCTTTCATCCACCGTTTGCAAGACCTTGAAAGCATCGGCAACAGCTTCGACGGCGTTCTTAAGACGTTGGCATTGCAAGCTGGTAAAGACGTGCGTGTCTTGGTTGAAAGCAGCAAGGTCACTGATGATCAAGCGATCATGCTTTCACGCGACGTAGCTCGTAAGATCGAAAGAGAAATGCCGCAAGCAGGACAAGTGAAGGTCACGGTTATGCGTGAGACTCGCTCCGTAGAACACGCACGCTAAAAGGATTTTGCGATGGGTTTTTTAGATCCTCAAGAACAGTTAGAACGAATTAAGTTTGGCGTTGCCGAGTTTATCAACGACGCGGATATGCTTAAAAAACTAAAAAAGGGCAAACCTTTGAATATCAAATTGGGCGCAGATCCTACGCGTCCGGATATTCATATTGGCCACACTGTGGTTTTAAATAAGCTTAAAACCTTTCAAGATCTGGGACATAAGATTCAGTTCTTGATTGGCGATTTCACCGCTTTAATTGGT
>CAMLMF010000473.1 GCA_946480995.1 uncultured Bdellovibrio sp.
TGATACGGCTTTCGACATTGACTACCTCTTATGTCCTTGTATTTTACACATTCATTAATGAAACTAATATAGCCAAATATGGTACTTATATATGCATAAATGCATGGGTTAAAAATGAACTGGAATGCCATTAAATTTGATTGGAATCGAGCCCGGGCCTTTTTTGTGACGGTCGAGGAAGGGTCCTTGTCTGCGGCCGCAAAGGCATTAAAAATGAGCCAGCCAACCCTGGGCCGACAAGTCAGCGCTTTGGAAAAAGAGCTGGGTGTCAGTCTTTTTGAAAGGGTCGGCCGCGGGTTTGAAATCACTCCCAGCGGAATGGAGCTATATGAACATGTTAAAGCCATGGGCGAGGCTGCAAATAAGCTTTCCTTGACGGCGTCGGGTCGATCACAGGCGATCGAAGGAATTGTGTCGATTTCAGCCACCAACACAATGTCAGCTTACATTCTGCCCGCCTTAATTCAGAAGTTGCGACAAAAAGAACCTGGAATTCAGATCGAACTGGTTTCAACAAACGCGCTGAGCGATCTTCGTCGTCGTGAAGCCGATATCGCACTAAGAAGTGTAGAGCCCACTCATCCGGACTTATTTTTTAAGAAGTTAAAAAAGACCCATGCCTATTTGTATGCAACTCCAGGGTATTTAAAAAAAATCGGACCGATACAGAAGGCAGCCGATCTAAAAAAAGCCGATTTTATTGGTTTTGCCAGCAATCATGAATATATCGAAGGGCTTAAAGCAATAGGGGTTGAAATCGCGCCCAAGAATTTTCATATTTTTTCTGATGATCACATTTTCCACTGGGAGATGACGAAACAAGGAGCGGGTATTGGGATTATGTTGGAAGAAGTGGGCGCAAAGGAAAGCTCAGTACGCAAGGTCTTAGAAAAGCTGCCTCCGATCAAGCTCGACAACTGGGTTGTCGCGCATCGTGAACTAAAAACGAACCGTCGTATTCGCATCGTTTTTGATTTTCTGGCGGAGGCTTTGGGATAAGGTCTGATCTTCGCAGGATAACTGTTAGCCTTGAATAAGCGTCTTAAATCCGCCGTAAGCCATTTTCGAAACATCAAAAGGCATCGAGAAGTTTTCAGCCCCCGGCATTTGGCTGAACTCTTTGTGAACCTTGGCGTTGACCTGTTTTCGATGGGCCTTTGACTTAAAGACAATAAACGCAAATATCACGGTTTCATTTTTTTTAATCTTACACATTTTTGGGAAGCTGATACCGTAAGGTGCTGTAACGTCGTCAGCGACGCACTCGAAATAAGCAACGGCTCCGTGCTTCATCCAAGTTTTGCATCCTAGCTTGGCCATTTTTTTATATTCAGTAACTTTATTTTTCGGGATTGGAATGACGAATCCATCAACATAAGTGCTCATATATGTACTCCTTGGGTTGAGTATCTAAGACTTATGATATTTAGGAAAGGTATTTTGTTTAGCAGAGGCCTGCATGTGTAGCCACGCAAAAAATATTTTTACGTACGCAGACGGCAGACCTTTTAGGGGCCTGACCGCTTGCAAGGTTTGGATTAATGAGAAGCCTTGGGTTCCTCAGCCGCCATGAATTCAAGGATGTCGATTTGCTCGTCTTTATTCTTGTCCAATTTAGAAAGACCTTTTTGATTCTGTGATATTTCTTTTTTCTTTAGAATGCCGTCTTTGTTTTTATCCAAAGAATTAAAGCTATTCTGATTTAAACAAGACGTCTGTTGGCGATTTGTCGCGACAGCCGGGGTGTCGTCGCAGGGGCCTTTGACTGCTTTGATTTGCGGTGCAGTCTCAGGTACTTCTTTGGCTAAACTGCCGGCAACGTAAGACTTTGGAATCGCCATGTCCTTTTTGCGGTGCTGGCATTGAGCTAAATTTATATAAAGATCCTGATTGGCCATCACCGGCAATACACAAGAGCTCTTATCTGTATCTAACACGATGTCCATCGTAAGTTCGTTCGGCACGACAAGTACACACGAGTAGCCCACCGGCGGATTTGGATAATAAGAAAACTCTTTCGGTTCGCCAGCTTCGCGCACGGACCAAGCCTCGATTTGATCATCTGGATTATGAACGCAGACACGAATTTCTTTGCCCGCGGAAGCATAAGCATTTGTTAAAAAAGGAGACAGTAAAAAAATAGCGAGAATGATATTTTTCATACGGGACTACTTGCAGGGAAGAGCAATTAACATGCTGGCATTTGCAATAGCGTCACGATCACTGGGTGGCGTTCCTTCGCTGACCGGCTTCCAGTTCACAGTCACGCAGATACTTGTGACATTTTGATTTTCAATCACGCCCATAATGTGGGGAGAGAAATCTCTGCGATAGATAGCTTGCGTATTGTAAAGCGCTTGGACGTCTGTTGACCCACTGAGAGTGACGCTAACAAGCTCGGGAATTTTTATCATCGGTTGCGTAAATCGTGGTTGGTCACCTTGGGCATTAAAAGCTCCGGCTTCACGAGTTCTTTTCCAGAGCTGTTGCCAATGCATGGCGCCTGATGCAACGGCCAGGCTTGCACCGTATTCCTGAAGAACTTCTTGGGATTTGTCACTGGTTTGCATTGCAAATGCCGAAGAGGTGATAAACATAAAAAAGAGTGCTGAAAGAATTAGTCTTGTCATACGACCGCCTTGTTAAATAGCTAGTATTTTTAATAGAGTCTGCGATGGAAAATTACAACGCAATTTTGATGGGTCTTAGGGGCTGGCAAAG
>CAMLMF010000474.1 GCA_946480995.1 uncultured Bdellovibrio sp.
CGCATTGATCTTAATCATGCCCGGCGCACCCCACGACTGAAAGTAACCGTTCAAAAGCAAAATACTGCTGAAAGTTGTGAACGATGAAATGATCGGACTAAAGCCACAAATCAGATTCACCAGGCACGTGCCGACTCCACCAATCAGCATGGCATTCTTGCCGCCGATTCGATCAGTGAAAAGACCGTTTATTAACTGTCCCGTGCCATAGGCAAAACTAAATGCGGCCCACAAGGCTGAAATATCTGACTTAGTAAAGTGAAACTCTGTAACCAGAAAAGGAGTCGCTGCTCTGAAGTTGTACCGAGCAATGTAATAGGCGCTGTACATCAACCCCAAGACCAACCAGTTTTGCGTTCTGCGTTTGCGAAATCCCTCGGGGTAAGGTTGCTGCATGGAAGTCCTTTATAATCTGAAAAATCTAAACTCCACCCGAGGGTGCCAGATCTGCCAGGCAAATTGTATGATCCAGGTTATGATTCAATGAAAAATGTCGAATCCTCCCCCCTCTTGCGAGGGCTAAAAGGGTCCGTTGTCAAAAGTGTAGGCACTGGTTTTCGTCTATTTCGCGTTACAGCCGGACCCTAGATTGCAAGAAGGAACAGCGGAGGCTTTATGCGGTACTTTTTGTTGTTACTTCTTAGTTTTACGACACTTTCTCAGGTCGTGGGGACTTCCGTGGCTGAAGCTTGTTCGTGCATCGCGGATCCTTATTCCAAGCAATATGAATACTATACGAAAACGTGGTACGGGACTAAACGCAAATGGTCTTGTGTGTACACCTGTCAGGATTCCCAACAAAAGCAAATACAGATTCGCGGCACTTCGCAAGATTGGTATATCAGCGATCGTGGTCTTGAGGGTATCTGTGACGGACTTCATTATGAAAATCGTTACAACACGGCTGTGAACAATTTTGTGTGGCTCTTTGAAGAAGCCCGCTATTTCGATCCCGCCGATTCAACGTCTGCAGAAATTAGAGCGTGGGAAAAGGCCAACTGTCACTAACCCAAAGGGCGAACTTACTGTTCGCCTTGATTGCGCATATGATCTGCTAAATTCAAAAGAGCATTTAATAAATCCGAACGCAAGGGATCTTGAATATTTAAATCTTCAAATGCCTGCACCATACAGATCATCCACTGGTCTCTTTCTGACTTACCGATTCTAAATGGCATATGGCGCGCGCGCATGCGCGGATGCCCAAAAGCTTCTTGAAATAAATTGGGCCCGCCCAACCAACCTGACAAAAACATAAAAAGTTTTTTAGCCGAGCTTTCTAAACTTTCCGGATGCATTTCTCGCACACCACGCGCCTCAGGCAACGTGTCCATGACTTCGTAAAATCTGTTCACAAGCTTGCGTAAGCCTTCTTCACCACCAAGTTGTTCGTAAGGAGTGCTCATCCTAAAACCTCTCTGCCCTTTCTTTCTAATTCTTCACGCAGCTCTGGTGCTGCGATGGCAACCAAGGCTTGCATGCGATCTTTCAAGGTTTTGCCATGTAAGTACGCGACGCCATACTCTGTCACGACATAATGTACGTGGGCTCGAGTTGTAGTGACCCCCGCCCCTTCTTTTAAGAACGGGACAATTTTGGAAATGCCTTTTCCCGATTTTGCTGGCAATGCGATGATCGGCTTACCACCCTCAGACAACGCCGCTCCTCGCATGAAATCCATTTGCCCACCAATGCCAGAATATATGCGACTGCCAATTGAATCCGCACACACTTGTCCGGTTAAATCCACTTCGATGGCACTGTTGATCGCAATCACTTTCGGATTTTGGCGAATGATGTGGGAGTCGTTCGTGTAAGCCGCATCCATCATTAAGACCATTGGATTATCATCGATAAAGTCATAGGTCTTGCGGGACCCCAAGGCAAAGCTTGAAACAATTTTTCCCGCCATGCGACGCTTGAAGCGATTGCTGATCGCTCCGCTAGCGTACAAGTCTACCAAGCCATCTGAAAACATTTCCGTGTGCACGCCTAAATCTTTGTGAGACCTTAGGGCCTTTAACGCCGCATCAGGAATCGCACCGATACCCATTTGCAATGTAGAGCCATCTTCAATCAGACTGGCGATATTGCGTCCGATTTGCAGTTCGGTCTCACTTAAGACCGGTGGTTTTGCCAAGTAAAGTTCTTCATCAACTTCCACAGCGAAGTGAATTTTTGAAAATTCGATTTGCGCATCCCCCAAGGCGCGCGGCATGCGGGGATTGACTTGTGCGATCACGACTTTCGCTGTGCGCACGGCAGAGATCGTCACATCCACAGAAGGCCCTAAACTGCACATGCCATGTTTATCCGGAGGCGACACTTGCACAAGGGCGATATCCAAAGGCACTGTGCCACGATAAAAGAGGTAAGGAATTTCACTTAAAAAAATCGGCACAAAAAGCGCATTGACGTTGCCTCGCGCTGCTCGAATATTTTTACCATTAAAGAAACTATGAATTTCAAAGCTGTCAGCCAAATCAGGATTTGCATAAGAGCAATCCCCTTCAGTGTGGATCGAGTACACTTTCACATGGCGAACTTCAGGCGCTCGCGCCGTCAAGGCCCGCACTAACTGCTGCGGTGTCGCTGCCGCTGTTTGGATAAATACATTGTCTTCGGATTTTAAAATCTTTAACGCATCACTTGCGGAAACAAACTGTGGCATAGATCCCTCGATTTTGAGGGCTCATATTGCCAGTCCC
>CAMLMF010000475.1 GCA_946480995.1 uncultured Bdellovibrio sp.
CGATATCAAGGGCCGAGTTCATATTCGCCACACTGGCTAAAGTTTTTAGATCAGCGGCGCGTTTTTTGTTGTCGCGAATATATTTACGAATACCACTCTCAGACGCATTTTTGCCTTTAAGGCCAGCCACTGATTTGGCTTGATCCTTTAAGACCTCTTGCGTGCGATCAGCAAGACTTAACGAAAAGCTTTCACGCAATGAAGAATAAATGAAAAGCACCACAAGGGCCGCGGTGGCTACTTTGGCTGTGTGCCCCCATTTATTCCAGAACATTTTTAGCTGATGATTTTCTTTCGTGAATTCACCACGCAAGAAATTAATCGGCGGATTGCGCGGTTTTTTAAAACCTTCAATAGCCAAGCCCAAAGCGATTCCAGCTTTGGCGCCATTTTGTACCGATCGATCAAAAAGAACATTCGGAACAGCATCTAAGACAGACACGCGATTGGCAGGAATTTCTAAAAGTTGTGTTAAGAAGGGGCCTAAATTTTGAATCTGCGAAACGCCGCCAGTTAGATTGATGCTGTGAATTTGCGCATTGAATTCACTTTTAAGTTCCAGAATAGAAAGCTGCAGATCCCGCGCCATTTCACGCACACTTTTGGCAATCGTGTCTGAAAAAGTCACTTGATCAAAAGTCGCACCTTGTTTGTTAGTCAGAATGAATGCTTTGGTTTGTAATTCCTTGATAGACTCAAGGAACGGAATTTCATACTTCGCGGTGATTGCTTCAGCGATATTTTTTCCGCCCCATAAAATCGATCGGACCGCAATCAGCGAGTTGCCTTCAAAGGCGGTGACTAAAGTGCGCGTGTGACCGATGTTCAAAGTCAATTGTACGTGACGAACGGGGCGATTTTCTTCTTCGCTTTCGATCGGGATTGCTGGTGGCACTAAAGCCGGAGGTGCCTCGTTCCAGCGCTCATAGACATTGGCAAAGGCCGTGCCTTCTGACGAAATAAGAAAAGGATCGACACCGATGTCTTGAGCTCTTTGAATCAGATTTTGCACATGCACTTTAGGTGCGGCACAAGCTAAGACTTCAGCGCCCGTTCCTAAAGTTTTTACGATCTTCGCATCAAAGATGGCATTGTCAGTAGAAAAAGGAATGTCTTCTTCCAATTCGAAAGCCAAACTTTTGGCAATTTTAATGCGATCATTGAACGGGAAAAATTTATTACGAATAGAAACGCGGTCAGGGCGCAGGCCTAAAATAAAACGCGTTTGATTGTGATCATAGTGGGTTACGAATTCGCGTAAGAATTCGATGATTTCAAGTTCTTGATCTGCGCCCGGAGCAATGTTCAAGGCGTGCTCAAAGAATTGTGATACTTGAAAACCTTTCGTGGTGTTTTGCACCTCGACAATTTTGATGCTGCTAGAGCCTATATCTATGCCCAGTGATCTCACGCTAGTTCCTCCATGAACGCAGCTTTTCGTAAAGTTTACGCGAGGATAAAAGCTAAGTATAGTTTAAAGTGCCGCGGAATTTTGCGAAGGCAGCTAGACTTTTATCTAGCTATCTTTCGCTCCATTGAACAATGCGTGGAGGTCCCTTGGGAATGGGGTCTTTTTTGTTCGCGTTGTTATTGTTATTTGCGCCGGTTCCAGCGCCAGCCCCCGCACCCGGAGTAGGTGATGGCGTCGGTGTCGGATTTGCAGCCGCATTGGCCTTGTTGTCTCTATCGACATAGGATTTAATTTTGCTGGCCGTGCGGTTCAGGTCGACCACGATCGCGGTGATTTCCCGCGAAGCACCAGCAAA
The DNA here is from genome assembly GCA_946480995.1 of uncultured Bdellovibrio sp. The sequence continues at coordinate 1,767 of CAMLMF010000475.1, forward strand.
TTCCCCTGTGCTTTTAATTTTAAACGTCATCACGGAATCACAGGTCAACGGCATTGTCTTCGGATCATTGATTAAACGCACGCGCGTGTTTTGCGTAACGAAGTTCCAAAAATCTTGGCTGCCGCCATCTTGGTCGCACTTAAATGGACCCCCTTCGTTTTCCGTTTCACGTCGTTTGATGATTGCGGCTACGGCTTCATCCGTCATGCCGGGATCGAGGGATTTTAAAACGTCTTTGTTGGCAAGGTTGGGGTTGATGGCTTTCATTCCATAGATAGTGATGCGCGGCTCAAGCAGGTTGTAAAAATCATCGGTCATATCCGGAACCATATGCAACTCACTCAAAGTACGAAAAGCGCGGTTCGGAGGATAATAGTCCGCGGTCTGCGCTGAAGAATTCAGATTGCTGTACTTGGCGCGTTTGTCACCGCCGTTGGCGGAGGCGTTTTTTGAACTCATCCAGTCGGCAATATTGTTGATCAGTTCGTCAAAGCGAGTGTTGCCATATTCGCGGCCGAAGACTTCGTCTTCTTGTTTTTTCTGTTCGAAAATATTTAGCAACTGACGTTTGGTGACGTCGCGCAAACTTTTTGACGGAGAGTTTAGGTCATTCAGGTCAATCTTTGAGCCTTCGTCTTCGATCGTGACAAAATAGCTGGCGTCCATCGCAGACTCTTTAAAGATTTTTTTAAAGTTGTCTTTGTCAACAGCACTCAGTTCGTCGGGGATCGGCATGGGCCAAGCAAAAGGAAAGCGCCAGATTTGTTCCAGCAGGGGGCTGTTCCCCAACTGCGCGCCGAGCTTTTCTTGGGCCTGTTGATAGGTTTTAATCCGCAACAGGCTGATCTGTAAGCCCGACTTTGCGGCATAGTAAGCTTTCACTCGATTCAGTCCCTGGGAGTTGACGATATATTCGACGTTGGAATCGTAAGATAGTTC
>CAMLMF010000476.1 GCA_946480995.1 uncultured Bdellovibrio sp.
TCCAGAGCTGCCTTGCAAGCACTGATTCCTGAAGGTCGCGTTGTGCAAATCACCGACGACAGTCAGACTGACAAACACGGCCGAATCCTGGCGCGCATTTTGGTGGACGGCATAGACGTGAATAAAGAAATGCTTCGCCAAGGCTGGGGCTATCTTTATTTTATCTATCCCTTTGAAAAACGTTTGGTCAGTGATTACAGCAGAGCAGCCCAAGAAGGTTACGAAAATTCTCGCGGTGTGTTTGCAAAGGAATTTGCGAATACGGAAGAGCCTTATCAATTTCGCATGAAGATTCAGAATCTTGAGGGCAAAAATCCGGTGGCGGATTTTGAAACCAAGAAAGTGATGAGTCCGGAAAATTTGCAGTTGATTCCGGTTTGGAAGAGAGTTTTCTTTCCGAGTTTTGAATTTGCTTTGCAGAATGGGTATAGTAAGTAGTTCTTTTTAAAGGACTCGCGAAGTGATTTTGCGTTCTGTGTCTGAAATTTTCGTAAACTTCACTTCAATTCGTTGCCAGTTCATAGGCAAATAATCAAAGTCCAGGCGTTGTGCCCACTCGATCACAACCAGTCCTTCTTTTGCCGCGAACAAATCCCAAAAGCCTGAGCTTTCTAAGTCATCGTCGTCTTTCAGGCGGTACAAATCTAAATGGTCTAAGGATTTTCCGTTGGCATTTTCATAGCGCAAATGAATCGCAAAAGACGGCGACTGCACGTCACGCATACCTAAAGACTTTGCCATCATTTGTACGGAAGTTGTTTTGCCCGCGCCGACGTCACCACTTAAAAGCAAAATCGCGCGGTCTTTTAATTGCGGCAAGAAGTCCTTCCAAAATTGTTCAAGCTCAATGAGATTACTCACTGTTCTTTCAGAATTCAGAAGGCTTTCCATTTATTTTAAGATCTTTCGCATTTTGCGCACAGACGCTTCAAGGCCGTCTTCCAGGGCATAGCATATCAAGGAGTGACCGATATTTACTTCACGCAAATGCGGCAGCTTATTGATCAATTTAGAGTGATGATAATCAAGACCATGGCCAGCATGCACATTCAAACCCAAATAGTTTGCCCACTCTGCCGCCTCGACCAAACGTTTCCACTCTTTGGCTTTGCGTGCGCCCGTTAATTGCACCCATTTACCCGTGTGCAATTCAATCGCATCAGCACCGACTTCATACGAAGCTTCTACTTGTTCCATCGAGGGCTCAATAAACATCGAAATTTCAATACCGATACGTTGCAGCTTTTCCACCATCGGCGCTAAAGTCTTAAAGCCCTTCTTGACGTTCAAACCACCTTCAGTCGTTAGCTCTTGGCGTTTTTCCGGAACGAAGCACACCCAGTCGGGACGATATTTTTTAGCAAATGAAACCATTTGCGGAGTCGCAGCCATTTCTAGATTTAATGGCACCGGACAAGACTTTGAAAGGACCTTAAGGTCTTCCAACTGAATATGGCGACGATCTTCACGCAAATGAATCGTAATTTGCTTAGCTCCGCCTTTGACGGATCTTTTCACCATGTCCAAAACAGAAGGATAAGCTGTCGTACCACCACGCACTTGGCGCAAGGTCGCCACGTGATCCACGTTTACACCTAAACGAATTTTATGTTTCATATTATGATAACTCTTTTTCTAAGAACGAAGCGATCTCTTCGGCATACTGACTGATCTGCGCTTTATCAGGACCCTCAACCAAAACACGAATGACCGGCTCAGTTCCCGAGAAACGCACAAAAACACGTCCATCGCCGTTAAGTTTTTTCTCAATACTGCGAATGAGGTCGTTATATCCAGCGATCTCTGGCAGCTCAATACGGCGTTTTACGCGAATGTTAATCAACGTCTGCGGCACGTCTTCAAAGACGCGGTTTAATTCACTCATCTTTTTACCAGTTTGCTTCATCACGGCCAGAACACTGAGTGCCGCAATACAACCGTCCCCGGTTGTCGTGTGGTCTAGGAAAATAATATGACCCGATTGTTCGCCGCCCAGGTTGTATCCGTTCTTGCGCATTTCATCGACAACATACTTGTCACCGACACCTGTCTTCACCAGTTTGATACCGGATTCATTCATGCGTTTTTCCAAACCGAAATTCGACATCTGTGTTGCCACCAAAGTGTTGCCTTTTAAAAGACCACGCTCTTTCATGTGCAATGCGCAGATCGCTAAGATGCGATCGCCGTTAACGATCTCGCCCTTTTCGTCGACCATGATCACACGATCAGCATCGCCATCAAGACTGATCCCCACGTCCGCACGGTACTGCTGAACTGCTTCCGACAACTTCTGCGGATACAAGGCGCCGACCTTGTCATTGATGTTGGTCCCATTGGGATCATCACCTAGTTGCAGAACCTCTGCACCCAATTCTTGGAATACTGACGGCGCCACCTTGTAAGAAGCCCCGTTGGCCGTATCCAAGACAATGCGCATACCATCTAAAGTGTATTCTAAAGGGAAAGTGCCCTTCACATAAACGATGTAACGACCTTGAGAGTCTTCAATACGACGAGTGCGACCGATTTCTTTGCTTGGTGGCAAAAGTGCACTTAAGTCTTCTTCAAGCACTAAACGCTCGATTTCTTTTTCCATCGTATCAGAAATTTTAAAACCATCCGGACCGAAAACTTTAATACCGTTATCGTGGAAGGGATTGTGAGAAGCGGAAATCACGATGCCGGCAGAAGCACGCATCGT
>CAMLMF010000477.1 GCA_946480995.1 uncultured Bdellovibrio sp.
AAGGCTAGGTAATTAGAATGTCCTTAAGCTCCGTATTTAAATTTGTTGAAAAGTACATCGTACTGACTTCTTTGGAAAAGCAGATCATAGAAAGCACCACACAAGCTAAAAAGTTTCCCAAAGGAAGCTTAGTGTCCCTAGATTCAGGCAATTTATACTTTGTCCTGAATGGGTGTGTCGCCATCGAAGACACATCTATGGAGCGAAAGTCTATCGTTGATTTTTTTACCGAGGGTGATCCCATTTTACTTCCTACTGAAGACACCTCTATTTATCAGGCATACTGTGTTGTGGACTCGGTACTGGCGGTGTCATCGGCGGCAGAGGGTGAAATTCTATTAAAAAAGTTTCCGCAATTTGAAACTGTTTGCAGAAAATCTGCTGAAGAGCGACTTTTGTTTGCCCTTCGTTTTGCGCAGAACTTGAAACAACTTGCACCCATCGACAAGTACAATTTTTTAGTTAAGGAACGACCAAACCTTCTCGAACTAGTTCCTCAGCACTTGTTGGCTGCGTACCTAGGTCTGTCGCCAGAGGCTTTAAGTCGGGCCCGAAATCAGGGATTCGGAAAAAAATAAAAAGTCATTGATTACAATCAATGACCCCGAAAATCAAAAGCCTAAGATAAAGTGAGGGATGGGGCATTGCCTGCCGACAGGTCCCTGGGCGTCGGTCCCCCACTTTTAAAGGAGTTTCAAGATGAAACAAGGCTTAACTTTCACCAGCGGAAAAATTCACACGCTTACGCCAGTCATTCTGGCTCTTGTATTTTTAAGTGGCTGCAGCTCGGGTTCTTCAGGCGGCGGAGGTGCTACGAATACTTCACAAAACTGGCTAGGGGGAGCTTTGCAATCCCTGACCCACTTGGAAGGGACTTGGTTGAAAGGACGATGCACGGCGATTGGCGCAAATTCTGTTAAAAATTATTACCAAATAACGGTGACAGGGACGGACAAAGCGTCTTTAACTTTGGGCAATATTCAATATACAGGAAATACAGTCTGTTCTGGGGCTGGGGCTAATATCGGCGGAACTTTAATTGGTACTGCGACATTTTCCGGGACCGATGATCAAGGTACAAAAAAATATTATTACTCGGTGTTAAAGATGATTTCAGGTATTCAGGAAAATCAAATATGGGCGCTGAAAAGCAGTACTCTATTATGTATTCTTACCAGAACTGACGATTTAAAAACTGCCGATGACGTCAATGCATACGTGAATAGCGTGGACAATCAAGACTGCCACAACCTTGTTCCTTAATGCGCTCTTCAAAATTGGGATCACAAAAATTTCCAAAAAAAGTGGTGTCACTTTTGGGCGGAACATTTCTTGTTAAGGGCAGTTTCGGCTCAACAATGAGGAGACGAAACTACCCGTCATCGTAAGTTTACTGGAACCCCTTGTTGATATCCTTATTGTCAGCCAATTTAGATTGGTGATAACACATCGGCTGCCGATTTGGCCAAGCACTTACTTGACACAGGTGAAGCATATTGTGCTCTGTTGGCCAATTAATAAATAATGAAAAGCCGTCATTTGAAAGCACGAGTAACCGTTGGCTTCGGCGTGTCGTTTACAGCTGATGGCGTTCATTTCTCCGACTACACCGATTTCGTCACAAGTTCCCATGGGAACCGAATAGTAAGTTACGCGGCCAAGAATGTTTTGCACGGGCAGGTTGCACAAGCCAACGCCCTCGGCCTTTGCTTGAAGGCCTGCGCTTGCGATTACTGAAAATGCTAGTGATAAGAATATTAATTTCATAAAACAGGTTTCCTTCTGTTATTTGCAAATTAAATAGTCGAGGTAATATCTGCTGCGCTTTTGGCCAACAATGAATCCTTCTTTACTGACGATAGACATCTGTTCATATTCCTCTTCGTCATCTTTGCAATCACCGTGACACAAAGAGTCTGCCAGCGTGTCATCGGTTTGGGCCGCAACGACATGCTTCTTTTGAATTGCCGCGCAGATGCCAGCTGCCGATTCAAAAGTGACTCGGTCTGCTCCGTTGTGAACGTTATTGACCATGGGCATGTTAATGATCACTGAACCATCCGCCTGAGCTTTCATGACGGTGTTCTTGTGTAATAATGGGGAAACTTTCAAAACGACTTCGCGGATTTGTGCTTGGGCGCCAAGTGACAAAGCTAAAGCCGCTAAGAATACTTTTGTTTTCATTTTTTATCCTTTGTTATGTGTTCTGCGAGTCTTTGAGGGCTCGCGTTTGTGTGAGAACGTTTATAAATCGCCGGTTCATTGCGAACTATGTACAAGTTCGTACAAAGGAAACGGAAAAGTATTTGGTTCTCCCTAATAATTTGTGGGGCGGTGTTTAGCTTGTAGGCATGCAGGTCCTCACGGTTGAAGCCTTTGTGAAGGCTTGTTATGGACTGGATAAATTCGAGATATCAAAAAAGGCGTGCCGAAAATGGGGTCTTGTACGGGAAAGCCCAAGCGGGGATTCTTGGGAATCCGCAGCCACAGTTTTTAAGGTTCCAGATAACAAAGGCAGCAAGGCCATCCAAGCTTTCGATCTGCCCGTGAACGTGCGCACCTTTAAAAGCCTGTTGTTGCCAATGTCGGAAGAAGACTTCAAAGTCTTCAATGAAATGCTGAATGAGTTTTCCAAAGAGCAAATGGCCCGCTACAACCCCAAGACCTTCCACGGCAAACGGGTCTATCAAGCCAACTTCAAT
>CAMLMF010000478.1 GCA_946480995.1 uncultured Bdellovibrio sp.
CGCCAGTTACGACAAAGAAGCGCCAGTTTTGGCGATTCTTGCCTGAGGGTGCGTGCATTCCCGCAATCAAAATACGTTCGATGACTTCTTGGGGCACAGATTCGCTTTTAAATTTGCGAATGGATTTTCGAGATTCGAGAAGTTGGTAAAATTCTTCTTTTTTCATACACTATCCTTCGAAAATTTCCAAAAATGGCATTACGCCATTTCCTCCGAACCCGCTTCAATAAAACATTCGTGCAAACGACGAATAGCCTCAGGCCCCTGCTCATCACTGACCAGGAAGCAGAAGTTATGCTTACTCGCACCCAAACAAATCATACGCACGTTGATATCTGAAATAGCTTCAAAGATATGTTTTGCTAAGCCTGCGGTGTGGTTGATGTTATTTCCGATCAAAGAAATAAGCGCCAGATTTTCTTCAACCTGCACATCAGCAAATTGCGAAAGATCCGCAATCAACCGTTTATTCACCAATGTTGAATCGTCCAAGGTTACACTGACAGAAATTTCTGAAGTCGTAATCGCGTCGATGCTGACTTTGTGATCATTAAAAACTTTAAAAATTTGAAACAAAAATCCGTGGGCATAAAGCATCTCTGGTGTCGACAAGGTCACCAAAACTTGTTTTTTTCTTAAGGCCATTGCGCGAATCAAAGGATGCTCTTCAACATCTTTACGTACCCACGTACCGCGCGCTTCTGCATCAAAGCTAGAGCCGACAAAAACGGGAATATTCTTACGAATTGCTGGCAACAAGGTCGCCGGATGCAAAACTTTTGCTCCGAAAGTCGCAAGTTCTGAGGCCTCTTTAAAAGAAATTTCTTTGATTGGTTTTGCTTTAGGACACAAACGCGGATCCGTCGTGGCAATGCCTGCGACATCCGTCCAAATTTCTAATACATCAGCAGAAACCCCTTCAGCCAGAATCGCCGCAGAATAATCACTGCCCCCACGTCCCAATGTGGTGGTCATGCCTTCGTCAGTCATCCCGATATAACCTTGGGTGACAACGACTTTTTTTCCGTCGCGCAGAAAAGCCAAATGTTGCGAGCAAAGACTTGCGACCTCGGAAGTTAAAGGTTTTGCTCGCCCGAAAGAATCGTCCGTGCGCAGGACAGTGCGCACATCAAAAAGCTCTGCAGTTTTTTTGACATTGTGCTTAGCCAAAACTTGAGTCATCGCCTCGACAAATAGGACTGATGACATTCGCTCACCCAGACTCATCAGTGTATCCATGGCTTTCACCGAGCAATCACGTAACAAATGAATTCCTTTTGCCAATGAATTCATTTCTTCAAATAAAACCTTCAAGCGTTCCATCGCATGGGCTGAAACATTCAGGTCCTGGGAAATCTTCATATGCTTTTCTTCGATTTTAGCAAGAATAACTTCCGCTTCAGGCCAAGGCTTGGTTTCTGCGGTCTTTCCTAAGGCAATCAGATCGTTGGTTGTTCCCGAAGTCGCTGAAACAGCAATTAAGCTAGAGCCTTGTCTAAAGCTGACTTCAGCGCTGCGAAGCATGCATGCTGCATCCCCCATAGAAGTGCCACCAAATTTTGAAACGATTAATTTTCCCACGGATACTCCTCGGTCAAAGGCCTGCCTTTCCTGGCATCTTATGCCTTTTCCGCTTTTTCATTCAATGACTTTTATGGCAGACTTAATCCATGAGTAATTCTGAATCGACATTCAAAAAATGGGAACTGGGATTGATGGCCTGCTTAGGTATAATAGCGATGGCTCTAATCACAGTTGCCGTCGTCCCCTCGTTGCGCAATTCTGTGAAAAATGCCTTTCTCAGCGCAAACCGCGACATTTTGGCAAAAGTCAGCGGACGCCTTTCGGCAGATGGACCGCAGATCACAGTCCTTAAGATTAAGAGCAAAAACACTATTTTCATCGAGATTTATTCGCAGGAAGAAAGTGGAGAGTTAGTTTTAATGAGCAAGATCCCACTCTTTGATGCTCGCGATGGCCATGTCTTAATGCAGGGAAATGCAACGAACCTAGCGATCACGGACGTGGACAAGGACGGACAGTTAGAAATTGTGGTGCCAACCTATGATGATCAGTCAGTCCCAAGATTAAATATTTTTAGATACAATCCGCTTAACAAAGCTTTTGATCGCGCGACAGCGCCGGCTGACAGTATTTCCAAATAAAACAAAAGTGCGCAGAACTATTTGCGCACTTCCCGTTTATTCAGATCGCGCCAAGATTTTCCTTCACGTGCTTTACGGTCTAACTGAAATCTTTTGACCGCTGATTCGTGACCTTTATAGTCGACTGAAAAAACATGGGTCCCATCATTTTGACTGACAAAAAACAAAAACTCACTTGCCGCAGGTTTCACGGCTGCCAACAAAGCTTCTTTTCCAGGGTTGGCAATCGGGCCCGGAGGCAATCCCGTAATTGTATAAGTATTATAACGTGTCGGAGTCGTTAAATCCGCACGAGTAATGTTGATCTCGATTTTTCCTGTTTGTTCTGCTTTGCCATAGATCACTGTCGGGTCCGTCTGCAAACGCATATTCTTCTGCATACGGTTGTGAAAGACTGATGAAATCAAAGGGCGCTCCTCAGGGGCACCAGTTTCTTTTTCAATGATACTCGCTAACGTCACAACTTTGTGTCGAGGCCATCCCAGGACTTGCGCTTCGGGTGCGACTTCGTTGTAAACATATAAAAATCTTTT
>CAMLMF010000479.1 GCA_946480995.1 uncultured Bdellovibrio sp.
GCCGGTGGAAGTTTTAAGACTTATATGATGGAGCCGGGATCTTTAGCACGCATGGATACGCAGAACGATATCCGAGCGGGTGAGCTCGGAGCTCTTCTTGGAATCGGACATTCAAACAAATTCCTATCAGAAGAAAAAGCACGCATGCTATTAAAAAAATCTCCCGCGATTTTCCTAAGCACCTTGGGTAAGTTACTCGTCCAAAAATAAAGGCCCTGTATAGGACTCTTTTAACTAGCCTTCGAACTCTCTAGTGACGAAGCCTGAGAAAATATATCGTTAACACTTCCAGAGATCATTTTAATCGAAGAAAGAATAAATTCAGAGTTTAGCGCCAACGTCTCTACTCCGCGATTAATTTCACTGGTACATCCGCGCAGCAGCTGAATGAAGTCATCCATGGATGCAAGGTAGTGGGTAAAACTTTCTTTTATCTCTGAAGTCCGTGCAGATTCAATCGCACCCATTTGCCGAACCACTTCTAGGCCGGTCACAAACTTAACCACATCGACAAGCTCCGACTCAATAACTGAAATGCTCTTATTAAGCTCCAAAAACTCTTGTTCCAAGTTCTGACAGTATTGATTGAATAAGTCCGAAAAGTCTTTCTGATTTTGCAACATCTCTTCGAAAGCGTTTTCAGAAGATCCCATTTTTGCAATGGATTCACGTACGAAAAAATCCACCATAAGCATCTGCACATTAAGTGCAGCCGCCCGCAGGACACACTTCTGAGTCACACCTGACAACTCCTGAATAAATCCAGATAGACCGCCCAGATGTTTTTCGATAGTACCTGATAAAATCGAAAACTCATGCGATACGACACCAAGACTTGCTGCCATTTCGCCAAACTTCGCTGCAGCAATTTTCATATTGATAGAAATAAATTTCAATTGCTGAAATCCCTGTTCTAACTTTTTCATCGTGTCTTCCAGGGATTGATTGGCGGACTGAAATTCTCGCAATTTTTCAAAAACATCAGATAATTTTTGCGTAGCTGACTTTGTGACATCAGCAATAGCCACAGCTTCTTTGACTTCAGAGGCTATCTCAGAACCTTGGACTTGAGTTGCTCGAGATTTAAGTTCCTCAAGAACAGCCTTTAGCATGAAGCTTTCATAGCTAGAAAAGCCTATGCCTTGCAACTTCTTTAAAAGATACTCGTAGGATTCTTCCAAACTGTGTTCTTGCTGTTCAAAGGCAAGCACATCACGATACAAAGCCTGCACCACGGAAAAAACCTCAGAAGACGGCTTAAAGCGAATCGACAGGTATCCATCGGCAATAGGGAAGGCAAAGGCATAAACCCAATAATAGCTTCCGTTGCCAGCCAAGTTCTTAACATACGCACCAACTGGTTTTTCTTGATTTAAGAAATTCCAGAATTCTTTAAAAACTGCTCGTGGCATGTCCGGATGACGAATTAAACTATGAGGAGCCCCTAACATAGTCTCTTTAGGATAAACGCTCACTCGCACGAAGACGTCATTGCCATAACTTATGACCCCTCGCTTGTCTGTCTTCGAAAAAAAGAATTCGTCAAACCCAAAAGGGCTCTCCGATTGCGTGAGCAATGGACGCTTCATGAATGCCTTTCAAAAATATTTTAGATCTTTTTTGATCGGCAGTTTTAAGAGATAGCGTTAAAATATCTTTCGAACATGATATTTGATCGACTTTAAATGAAAATATATTTTCAAGGTAACTCGAGCGAACAGAGAGCCAAAGCCACTCTATAAAAAATCAATCTCTGAGACCCACAGTCCAAAGGCCATGGAATCCATATTTATGCCTAAAGGGGCACGAAAGTCCACCGAGACAAGAGACTAGATATTTACAAAATCTATGACCTAAAGAAATCATGAAGTTATATCTAACTACATGAGACTGATTCACCTTATGATTTTCAGCGCCTTTATCCCTTTGGTTTTTGTATCCTGCGGTGGAATTTCTTCGTCAATACTGCCTGCCTCTGACATCTCTAATATCATCCCTGACGAAATATTTTATCAAACCACTGGAAGCTGTGAGAGTAGAAATCTCACATTCAACGTCCTCATTGCCGGCGGCGAACTGGTGCAAGCGGACGCTCAGTTACTTGGTACGCAGACAAATCTCTATTTGAATAAAGATGGAACATATTTGGCTCGATACATAGAATTCGAGCCTGGCACAAGCACCACCACGTACACGAAAAAAATTTCTGGAACCTATCAGGTTAACTATCAGACGGGCTCTATTAATCTTGAAAATTTAGGCTCTGGAAGTGTGCAGACAATAAATGGAAAACATTATCTGCAGTTGCAATACGCTCAGAATATTTATTCAGAGGGATTGCACGGACAAATCAGTCGGTTCCGACTATATCATTCAATGTTTGGCCTTGATACGGATAGATTCAAGTACTGCAATTACTGACGAAAAAAACCGAGTGCTTCCTGAACACCTTATGGAAGTGTCTCTTTCAAAGTTACTGTTTCAGAAGTAAAAACACGCCTATTCAAAAGCGCGTTCTATCACTATTCAGAAGCCATTGTTAAAGCAGAAAAAATTGCAGAACCCTCCGAAAAAATAATTCGTCCGGCGAGTAGCGCAATGGCACACAGTCTTTATCTTAAGAAACTTCGGGCAGGAATGGAGCGTCCGAATGCAAGATTAGGAAATGACAGCACCGCCGCAGCAATTCGCTATGA
>CAMLMF010000480.1 GCA_946480995.1 uncultured Bdellovibrio sp.
CATCAGTTTTCGGTGTGACGTCAATGGCGGCAGAAAGCTCGCCAAAAAACTCTAAGTTCGGATTGTTGATCTTATAAAGAAGCCCTAACGGGGCGCGGGGACCCACAGCCGTGCTGCCATCGCGTTCGCCTTTGTTGATCGTGATTAAGCGCACTCCCAAGCCATAGTACATTTCTAAGGGGCTGGCTGTGGTGCGAAAGTTGCGGGCATTATCCCAAAGATAAGTGCCGTGGATGTGCAAACCCTCATAGTGAGAACTTGAGTAAGCCACAGCCATTTCAAAAGAGTTCGCTGGCGAAACGCTGAATCGACCCGAAATACCCGTCGGGTCACCAAGGACAACCCCTAAGGCATTATCGGCCCGTGCGGGTTGCAGACCCAGTAAAGCTAACAACAAAACAACCACGAAAAATAGCTTCATCTTGAAGTCCTCCTTCGTACCTAATTATTATGCCCTGCTTTGGCGGGGGCTCCAGTATTTAATTTGGCATGTTTCAAAGCGAAAGTGTGTCAAAAAAATCTGCAAAAAAAAGATCTTTCCTGGGCGTTATCGTGACTGTATCACTAACTCCCCATAGCCGGTTTCTTCATCCATCTGGCGCGTAAAACGCAAGTTCGCGCTTTCCCCCAAAACGATCTCTGCTGTGGTAAAAATCTCGCAGCCATCCATCAAATGTCCGCCAAAAACATTGCCTGCAAAATCGCTGATCGACATGTGCAGATGAATTCCTGCAGCACTTAAAGTTCCGTTTAAAGAAATGATCTCAAAGGGGCCGGTGAATTCGGAAACTATTTTGCCTCCCGACAGACGTAAAAATGCTTTTGTGACGCTCCCCACGGAACTTAGAACACAGGCGGCTTGCAGTTGGTGGGTCTGACAATAGGCATGCAGCTCCTTTTTAAGGTCCTGTCCAGGTCTCAAACGGAAACAATGGGTTGTCAAATTACTAGAGAAAGGTGCAGTCGCCATAAAAAATCCTCCGTTGTTAACACAAATAGAACACAGATCTCTTTGCTCCCCAAGAAGACAGGAGTATCATGAACCGTGAGGCACATTTATGAAAATATATTCTGATATCACAAAAACAATTGGTCAAACTCCCTTGGTAGAAATGCAGCGAATTGGCAAAGATTTGCCTGGCAAAATTCTTCTTAAGCTAGAGTTCTTTAATCCTTTAGCTTCCGTCAAAGACCGTATCGGTGTTGCGATGTTTGAAGATGCCGAACAAAAAGGCGTGTTGAAACCCGGCATGCAAATCATCGAACCAACCAGTGGCAACACAGGAATTGCTTTGGCCTTTGTGGCTGCGGCAAAGGGTTATTCGCTGACGTTGACGATGCCAGAAACTATGTCGCAAGAGCGCAGAACGTTGTTGCTGATGTTAGGGGCGAAGCTTGTGTTGACGCCAGGCCCCTTGGGAATGAAGGGTGCGATTGCCAAAGCCATGGAGCTTAAAGACATCACGCCAAATTCGTGGATGCCACGACAGTTTGATAATCCTGCCAATCCAGAGATTCATAAAAAAACAACAGCAATGGAAATTTGGAACGACACCGATGGCAAAGTCGACATGGTCATCAGCGGTGTGGGAACTTCGGGAACAATCACCGGAGTGGGGCAAGCTTTGAAAGCCAAAAAGCCCTCTGTAAAAATGATTGCTGTTGAGCCCGTGGAAAGCCCTGTGCTATCCGGAGGTAAACCAGGTCCCCATAAAATCCAAGGCATCGGCGCGGGATTTATTCCGTCTGTGATGGATATGTCGATCGTCGATGGTATTGAGCAAGTGTCTTCGGAAGAGTCGTTAAAAACAGCGCGAGAAGTTATTAAAATAGAAGGCATTCCCGTCGGAATTTCCTCAGGAGCCGCCATCGCCGCAGGATTGCGCCAAGCTGCCAAAGAAGAAAATCGCGGAAAGCATATCGTCGTGATTGTGGCGAGCACTACCGAACGCTATCTTTCAACTTTGCTAGCTGAACAAGAGCGCCAAGAAGCCACAGCCCTTGTTGTCAGTGCTGTGGATGAAAGTTATTTAAGCAAAGTGAAATAGGTAAAACGCAAAAATGGTTCCATATATCATTCCTAGTAAAGAAAAAGTTCTGATCAAAATCGGCGAGGGTGGTGAAGATATTCCGTCGCCGACAGAATTTGATATCTTTGTATGGAATGTTTTTAAGGGCCAAAAGCTGCATCTTTTTGAAAATGATTTTCGTCAGTTAGGCGCAGGCAAAGATTTTATTTTGCTGCAAGAAGCGACTGTCGATCAAAGAATGCCCAAGCTATGGAAAGAAGATTTCGCGACTTACGAGTGGCATTTGGCCCAAAGTTTTCATTATAAAAGAGATCTTTCAAGTACGGGTGTGGCGATCGGTTCAAAACTTCGTCCCCAGGCTGTTGATTTTATTCGCGCGAAAACACGGGAACTGTTTTGGCTGACTCCGAAGTTGACGCTATTTAATGAATACGATTTTGCGGGAACAAAAGTTCTGTTCGTATGCACCCACGTTTTAAATTTTGTGACACTTAAAGCATTCAGTGAATCCCTTTATCAAATCGCTGAAAAAATGTCGCACTTTTCAGGTCCCATCGTTTTAGCCGGGGATTTTAACACCTGGCACTTCAAACGTTACATGATTATGAAATCAATATTCCGAGATTTAGGTTTAGAACACCTGGAT
>CAMLMF010000481.1 GCA_946480995.1 uncultured Bdellovibrio sp.
CTGACAAATCAACTCTTTGCGTCTTTAAAGGATTGGATCAATTACTCAAATTTACTAATGAACTGAGCTCTTTAGTGTTCGCGCACTCTTCACCGAGGGCACTGCAATTAACGAAGTCACAATTCCCACCAATACTAGACCCGCGAACTGTGCGCCGTTAATCAATCCGCCCGTATAGGCAAAGTGAGCCGCGATGACTTCCATGGCGCCCCGAGCATTTAACAAGGTAGCAAAATCCAACGAGAACCCATGACTTTCACCACTTACACGCGAGGCCACATAGGCGCCAAGACCTTTTGAGAAAATGGCCGTGATTAACAGCAACAAGAAAACATGCAACGAGAACAAACTGACAATATCAATTTTCCAACCAAGGCCAATAAAAAATAACGGCGCTAAGACCCAGCTTTGTACAGACGTCAATTGCGCCGATTTTGGATAGGCTTTGAAGCGACCGGCAAGAAGTCCCACAAAGAAAGTCATCACCACCCAGTGGCTGACAATCCAAGAAACCATGTTTTCTTTCGGCAAAAGAAAAATAATCGCAATCCATGGAATCAGATCGCATAGACTTGCGACCGTTAAAACACGGCGGCCCAACGGCGAATCATAAAGACCTTTTTCTTTGAGCAACTGAATCGCCACAGGCAACGCCGAGATACCCATCGACAGCGCCAGAAACAAATGACCTTGAAATACGAACCAACCTATAAGGACAGGAAAAATGAAGGCCCCTAAAAAAGCCCAGCCGTAAAAACGGCGATCTTTAGAAATATCAAGAAAGCGCATTTCCCAACCAGCTAAGAACATAAAAATACCACCAGCAAGTTGAGCAACAGGCACCATCCACGAAGGGTAAGCTAATCCGAAAAATGACGGGCCTAAAAGAACCCCTAAAAATAGCCACCCGACAAATCTCACGCGAACTCCTTGTTACTTCTTACGGTACTTGCGATAAGCAAAGAAAATTAACGACAAGAATGAAAACGCAATCGCTAGGAAGACGTACCACTTGCCCTCAGCAACGCCCTCTTCTTGTGCTGATTTGATCCCAAAGTAAAAGACCACTGTCTTCATAATAAGGGCGGCTTGAATTAACACCCAAATATACGAAAAAAGTTCCCAGAAAATTTTTTGATCTTCGGTCTGTGGCTTTTTCTCTTTTTTCTCTAAACGGACTTCGCCCCAGTAATCACCATGAAAATCGCGCACGACTTCAATCCATAACTCTTGCACTGGGCGACCAGGGGGATTATGCATTTTGGCGGCGAACTTAAGCATCGCAGTTTCGCGAAACTTCTGAATCGAGGCCTCACTCCAAAATCCACCAGCACTCTTCCACAAATCTTCAGCAATTTGTGTTTCTAAGCTTTTTAAAAAAACCTGCACTTCCGCGGAAGGAGACTCATTCTTTTGATATTCGTCTAAAAGGGTTGTCATAGCGATCCTTGTTAGAAATGAAGACTCAGAATCATATTCACGCCGGGGTTTACAACAAAACCATGGGCCTGACTGAAGTCGACGTTAGGGATCACTTTGTACTCTAGCATATCCTTGTACAAAATATGATTCCAACTAAGGGAAAAGTTGTAGGCATCAAGCTGATAATTGGGTTGATTGATGGAAGTGATGAACACATTGTAGCCCAACACCATACGGGGATTAAACTGCTGCCCCAAAGACAAACCTTGCGTCACAGTATACAAATGCGGTCGACTTTGATAGTCACCCTCGTTGACCCAGGTCAAATTCCACACCCGGGTAAGTATCCAGTTAAAGTTCAAAGAATGAAAAATTCCCGCGCCTTTGGATGGCGTTGCATAAAGTTCAATTTCAGGATTCACCTTATAGGTGTGCATATCGGCGATGCTTTCAAACTTCAGGGAGTGAGAAATAGCAGGTGTCCCCTCGAAAGTAATACGGGGTCGAAAAGAGGTTTTCACTTCACCCATTTTTTTAATCAAACCTAGTGACGCCCCGTAATTGGTCGTCCGACGATTTTGACGAAGATATTTTTGGCGCGCACCACGCTCTTCAGCATCGTCGTAACTGGTAAAAGTCAGAAGCCAATACTCTTCCACATTGGGTAAACGCAAATTCCCGTTAAAGTTGACACTGCCATTGGTATTATCAAACCGCGTGTAAGATCCTTCAAACTCTATCGTCACCGACGTTTTGTTGGTCTTTTTGGTGTAGCGCTGTCCAGCTAAAAACATATCCAAACCATCTGCCATATCGACAAACCATTCGGAAATCGACGCGTTGGTTTCTAAGAAAGATTCTTCAATGGTCTTATACCGCGCTTGTCCTTCAGGAGTTTCTTCTTGTGCGAAACCAAAAGACGAAAGAAAAAGGCCAAACAAAAACAACACAGTCTTCAACCTGAACACGTTTCGGTCTAAAGATTTTAGTTGTATTTTTTCGTTCAAATCTTAATCTCCTTACATGAACAACTTTAAACTGATTCTTATAGGGTTGTCGTCCTCTTTATTGCTTGGCCTGCCAACAAGTAGCTTGGCTTACACGCCGCAAAGGGGAAATGTTCATACAATCCTGGGCCCCCTAGCCTACAAAACCAACTATGGTGGTGTTGCCGCCAAAGATGCCATCACCTTTCAGGGGATTTCTTGGATTATATTAGGGGATGTCAGCGACCATGGCAGCGTGAAAATCA
>CAMLMF010000482.1 GCA_946480995.1 uncultured Bdellovibrio sp.
ATCATGCCTTCAGAGATAAAGGAACGGGCAACGCCGGCCGTTCCTTCGGGTCTTAATGTGAGATGTTCTCCGCCGCGATCTGTAAAATCATAAGTCTCTTTATTCACAACGTCAGAGGTTTCGCCCAGGGTGCGGTGAAAAACGTCAGAAAATTCGAAAATTGGCGTTTCTATTTCGCCATATCCGTAAAGAATTGCTTTTTCATAGGCTGATTGTTCGACAAAACGGAAAAGAAGATTGTCCTCGGGAAGAAGGTCGCGGGTGCCGCGTACTCGCTGTAATTTTGCGCTCATAGAAAAAGCCTCGTTCTGTGAATGAAAACCTAGTTATAGCAGAGCTATCGACCAGGCGCAAAGCTATTGCTTTTAAGGGGGGTGGGGTTTTTAATAGATAGAGGTAGGGAAATAATGAAAAAGTGGGTTCTTGCAGGGGTTTTAATTTTATCGATCGTGGCCGGGGCCGTAATCTATCATACGGTGCTGTCACGCAGTGGCGCTTTAAGTGGCGTTGAGGTCGATTGGCGTCTTTTGGGTGATATGGATTATATCACCGGCAAAGCTTCGTCAGAGCTTTCAGCCCTTAATGGCAAGCCGGTAAAAATCCCCGGCTTTATGGTGCCCCTTGAAGATGAGCAACGTGACGTCGTTGAGTTTCTATTAGTGCCAAGCCCACAAGCTTGTATTCACGTTCCTCCGCCGCCGCCGAACCAAATGGTGTATGTGAAAATGAAACGCGGCACCGATGTCGCTATGGGGCCTATCTGGGTCTATGGCACTTTAAATTTAGTCACTAAGAAATCCATGTACGGAGATGCCTCATTCGAACTTGTTGGCGAGGCGATTGAACCTTACAAATAACGTTATCAGGGAGGTCTCATGTTTAAAGTACTTCTTCTATCAGCCATGGTTTTTGCGGCTCGTGAACACGCTGCCCACGAACACGGTGCAGGACGTGTGAGTATCGGTTTTGACGGCAAAAAGGGCCGCATTGAAATGGAAGTTCCGGCGGAAACTTTATTTGGCTTTGAGCACGAAGCGAAATCTAAAAAAGACAAAACAAAAAAAGAAGAGGCCTTAAAAGCCTTAGAAGAAAAAATTGCTGAGATGATTGTTTTTGATCCCGCTTTGAAGTGTGAAATTAAAAAAGATATTTTTGAAGTCAATCAAAGTAAAAACCATGCCGATGTGGATGCGGATTTTACTGTGTCTTGTGATAAAGCAGTGGCAGAAAGTACTGTCACTTTTAACTTTCAAAAAGTCTTTTCTCGGTTCAAAAAAGTCCAAGTGGATTTTATCACGGACGGCGTACAAAAATCTGTGCAAGTTCTAAAAAATGGGGACAGTCTTGAGCTCAAGTAATATTTTGGTTGAAATGCGCGACGTACAGTACACGTATGGGGAAAGTCAAAAACCCACGGTGCGCATCCCCGAATTTTCTATCGTGCGTGGTGAACAGCTTTTTTTATATGGGCCCAGCGGGACTGGCAAAACCACTTTACTAGAAATGCTCGCCGGAGTTTTAAAGCCACAACAAGGGACACTTAAAATCCTTGGCTGTGAATTTTCGCAGATGAGTGCTGCGGAACGCGATGCTTTCCGTGCTGAACACATGGGTTATGTCTTTCAGAATTTCAATTTGATTCCGTATCTTACCGCACAGGAAAATATCGAATTGCCTTTACACCTTAGTGCGGGTCGCAGAGCCCGCTTGGGCAGTGTGGACACGGTCATGGTGATCCGTGCGTTGTGTGGCAACTTAGGAATCGGCGACGTCTTAGGAAAAAAAGTCGGGGAGCTGAGCGTGGGTCAACAGCAGCGTGTGGCTGTGGCGCGCGCTTTATTGGGAAAACCTGATTTGCTTTTAGCGGATGAACCGACGTCCGCCCTTGATACAGATCACCGTGAAAAATTTTTGAAGCTTTTGTTTGAGCTGTCAGATCTGTACGGCACCACCGTGGTTTTTGTATCCCATGACCGCAGTATCGAAAAACTTTTTACTCGCTCCATCTCGTTAGAGTCGATCAATAAGGTTGTGTAATGGTCTTCTTAAAGCTTGCAATTAAATCTTTAAAGAATCGTATTTTTACGACAGCGCTGACGGTGTTGTCGATCGCTCTTAGCATGACATTGCTTTTATCTGTAGAACGCGCCAAGCGCGCGGCTGAAGAGGGCTTTACCCAAACGATTAGCAAAACCGATTTGATTGTTGGCGCGCGCGGCGGCCCACTGCAACTGATCCTGTACACGGTTTTTAATATGGGCAATGCGACTCATAATGTTTCTTATGAAAGTTATGAAGACATTAAAAAGAACCCAGCGATTGAATGGACGATTCCTTATTCATTAGGTGATGGCCATCGTGGTTTTCGTGTTGTCGGCACCAATGAAGATTTTTTTAGATATTATCATTATCGTGGATCGCAACGCATTGAACTTGCAGAGGGCGATGTTTTTAAGGGCCTTTGGGATGTCGTTGTTGGCGCGGATGTCGCGCGCAAATTAAATTACAAACTTGGTGAGCGTATCATTGTTACGCACGGGGTGACTAAAGGTGAAGGCGTGCAAAATCACGACGACAAGCCTTTTGTCGTTTCGGGTATTATGAAGCCTACCGGAACCCCATTAGATCGTGGAGTTTATATTTCCTTGCGGGGCATGGAAGCCTT
>CAMLMF010000483.1 GCA_946480995.1 uncultured Bdellovibrio sp.
CTTACCCTTTATTTGAACAACTCTGATTTTGATGTGGTCATCGATAGCGATGCTTTCACCCAACTTCCGTGTGAGAACCAGCATGACAACTCCTTTTGCTGCAGTCGTTATCGGTAGTTTTAAGCGGAACTGTAGGTATTATTTTTATCTTAGAAAGTCAAGAAGGCTTGGCTGAATAAGCTTCCCCGACGTTTCGAGAGTAGCTTTAAGGGTGCTATCGGTCTTGTTGATATCTGAAATCACCTGAAATGCATCGGCGTCTTCCAATTGCGAAGCCGTGACTTTGTTGTCCACAACCGACTTCTGCAGGGAATCCATCGTACTATTTACGACCATCACGCGCGCGCCAATGTCAGAGCGAGCTAATACCACCTGGGAGATGGCCTGGTCCAAAGTATCCAAAGTGTCCTGGATGCCTTGCTTGTCGTTTGTCCGCAAAGATACTTCCAGATCTTTAAGAGTTTTAAAGAGGTTAACCCCAGCTCCGCCGGTGACCGGATCCTGTTTATCGGCGCGGTTTTGACGACGCTGCGAAGCAGGACCACGAGTTTCAAGGAAATCACGTTGCAGCTCTTGGTTGCCTCTTTGGCGCTCAGTTTCTTCGTTTTGAAAACGCTTCAACTCATCCACACTTGAAGGCGATTCGTTGCTAGCTCGAACGATTCCGTCTCCACCAAGGCCTTGCCCCAGGAAAACTTTCACGCCCGGCACATTCATCGCCACAAAGGAGTCTTTATGAATTTGAATTTTGATGTCGCCATCATCACCAGAGTATTCACCCTGCTGGTCAAACGGCATGTTTTGCGTACGATAGCCGCCGAAAATATAGCGCTCGCCCAATTTGCGATTTCCGATTTGCACAGCTTGATTGTACAGCTGCTCCACTTCGGCTGCCGTCACCATACGGCTTTCAGTATTTCCGCTGGCATCATTGGCTTGGCTAATAGCCAATTCCTTTGCGCGCACTAAGGCGTCAGAAAGCTCACCCAATGATTGGTCTGAAAACTCTAAGAACGAACGCGCATTGTTAATATTTTTGATGAATTGAGTATTGCCACGCTCTTCTGTGCGCGCGGCAAGAACCCGCGCCGAGGCCAAAGGATCATCAGAAGGTTTATTAATGCGTTTTTGCGTGGCCGCCTGATTTTGCAAGTCTGCCATATCTGAACGATTTTTCGTCAGATTCTGATTCACTTGATTGAAGGCCATTTTATCCGCAATTCTCATTCTAGCTTTCTACACTCTGCCGGCGTCCGCCGACCTACATACGTTTAAGGTTAAGGACGGTATCAAACATTTCGTCCGCTGTTTTAATAAGTCTTGCTGAAGCATCGTAAGTTTTTTGGAACTCGATCATTTTTGTTGTTTCTTCATCCAAAGAAACACCACTGATACTTTCACGAATATTCTGCAATTGACCTAAAACATTTTTTTGCGACTCTTGCGATTTAATTGCCCGCTGAGTGATCGCACCGATTTGCCCCACTTGTGTATTGTAGTAGTCATCCAAAGTGGCTGTGCCATCTTCCATGACCTGACGATACTGCAAAGACGAAATCACGTTGGCGACAGTATTGTCCCCTGAAGCCCCTGGTTGAGCCCCTGCAGAGATACGACTGACGTCATTAAAAATAGTCTTATTCAACGACATGTTGCCTGCGGCACCTTTTGTCGTTTCTGGCATTTCAAAGAACAAGACGCCTGGTCGACCATTTTTGTCGAACCCTTCGATATGGGCGGCGTTGACTTCCTTAGCCAAAGTGTAGGCCATTTGATCGACATGATTTAACAAGTCTTCAACTACACGGTCACGAACTTCCAAGGCCCCACCGATACGGCCTCCGGTGATTTGATCTGTGATATTTGCTGGTGCTCCCGTGCCGACAAAGAATACTTCCATACGATCGCGCTCGCCCGTTTGCGCCGCTTTCAATTCGGAAGAACCAATACCAGAAACCAGAATACCCGTGCGCCCCGCGGTGATAGTAACCATGCCGTCTCGGCCCTCGGCCCAAGAGATATCAATTTTTTCACCTAGTTTTTTAATTAAGACGTCACGACGATCACGTTCGTCATTGGCAGGTGTCTTTTGCACTTCGATCATTTGAATTTTTTCATTTAACGAAGCAATTTCTTTGGCGATCTGATTCACTTCATCAACCGAAGTCTTCACCTGACCATCAAGATCTTCTTGCACAGCTTTTAGCTGGCTTACCACACGACCAAAATCTTTACTCATCGCCTGCGCGGATTCACGCACCATTGTACGCGAAGCCAAGCTTTCTGGATTATTGGAAAGTTCACGGAATGAGTTAAAGAAATCCGTGACGTATTGATTTAAGCCTTTATTATTTTGCTCATTATAAATTTGCTCAACGCGACTTAAAGCATCAGTGCGAGAGTCTTGAAATCCCATGCTCATGCCTTCGCGTTGAATTTGCTTCTCAAGCCAAGGATTATTCACCCGAGTAACAACACCCGCACGCGCCCCCATCCCGATCTGAAGTTTACCTTCACCGATCGGTTGGTTCGATAGAAGTTCCACACGCTGGCGCGAGAAACCTTCTGTCGATTTGTTGGCGATATTATGACCGACCGTTTGCAAAGCCGTCTGTGAGTTCATCAAAGACCGCTTACCCGTATCCATCATTGCCG
>CAMLMF010000484.1 GCA_946480995.1 uncultured Bdellovibrio sp.
TCGGCAAATTCATGGACCCTATAGCTGACAAGATCCTGGTTACCAGCGTTTTGGTGATGCTTTTGTCTCAAGGCAAAATCGACGCGTGGATGGTGATCATTATTCTGGCTCGGGACAACTTTATTGGCGGCATCCGCTCCGTTGCTGCGGCAGATCAAATCATTATCGCTGCCAAACCCGCTGGAAAGTGGAAGACGGCCATGCAGATGATCGCCATACCTATTGTAATTATTGGACAATTAGACGCTTACGTGCCCTATTTAGACAAAATCGGCTACGGCGTCTTGTGGATCAGCGTCATTTTGAGTATAACAAGCGGTATCGAATACTACCTAGGTTACCTAAAAAGCCGCAAGGCTTAGGGATTTGTTATGCTGATGTACCTTTCACCAAGTAATTGGATTCTTATCTTCCTGGCATTTCTATTGTCAGGTTATTTGAAGCTGACTTCGGGGAACTGTCAGAACAAGGCCCCCGTGGTCTTCGCTAGCTCGTCGTTTTCGCAATTCCTGCGCTAGGGATTGCATTTAAAGCCGGGATCAACCTCGGCATAATAAAATGCCTTACGACCTCGAACTTCTGGGAACTCCTTGCTTATCCTGCCCAACTCGGGACAGTAAAACGCCGTCGTTTCGATATGGTCAAATGTGACCCACTTTTTCTTCATCGTTTTTTCCAGATCATTCAAAGAAACAACTTCTAGATCCAACGGACGCTTTAAAATTTCCGCGTACGCTTTAACGCCAAGAAACTCTGTTCCCACAAAGTAAATACGTTCGTTCAACTCTTTGTTCTTTCGTTCCAAAAGCTCAACGTAGTGATGATAACTCAGCATCGTGTATTTCCATCCAGCTCGTCGATAAGCATCGGGCACTATGCAGCAGACCAACAGTATCCACGTCAGCGCCTGAATAAACTTATTCTGAACTCGCGCCACGGCACCCATCAACCCCACCGCGAAAATCACAACAAGAATTTGAAAATAGCGGGTCGCCAGAACGGGCTTATAAAGAGTGTCGACAAGAACTGTGACGGCGAGAATCACGAAGGCATCAAGCAACATAAAATGATCGCGATACAAATCAGATTTTCGGACAATACGCAAAGACACGTACAAACCTGCCACTAAGAAAGCACCCCAGCTCCAGGGAGAACCGAACCACTCATACGAGAGCCCTTGCAAACGGACAAACCACGAACCAAAGCTACCTATCCAATTTGCGATAAATCTTGGCGAATAGAAATTCATTACAACTCGCAGCGAAGCTATCGCGGGAAGCATAAGCCCTAGTAACAGAAGCGGCGACGCCACTTTTAAGTCCTGCCACCAAACTTTCCGACGGGGGGAACGAAGATACCATGAGACTTGATGAACAACAGGAATGAGGCCGAAGAAATGACAGTTTAAAGCAGCTAGCATACACATGAGCCATAGCCAGAAATCAAAGCTCTTTTCTTCGCGCAAAAATTTGAGCATAAAATAGTACGCCGCTACTGCGAAAAATATCAGCGCACTATAGGGGCGCATTTCATGGGAATAATGAATCAAATAAGGATTCAAACTGACCAATAAAAGCCCTGTTAGGCCGGCCCATTTATTTCCCTTCGTGTATTCACGACACAGCAAATAGAAAAATGGCAAAATCAAAATCCCAAAGACTACGGAAACTCCACGGCTGGACTCAATACTTGGTCCCAAAATAACCATGCTCCAGTGAAGCAAGATATTGTACAGAGGCGGAGTATTATCATACATGGAGTTCAGGAAAGCCTGCCGCCATGACAAGGAGCTATGATAGTGACCTAATGAAAAGACCTCATCCATCCATAGCCCACGATCGTTAATAGTCAAAACGCGCAGTAAAATCCCGATGAGCAGAATCCCTTGAAACAAAATGTAAAAAAGGATTCTGTTGAAAGAAATTTTCTGCATGCTATTCACGCGGACGAACTTCTAAAAGCTCGACATAGAAAATCAGATTTGAATTGGGTGTGATAAACTTGCCTATTTGGCGTTCGCCATAGCCTAAGTGCGCGGGCACAAAAAGCTTGCGCTTACCGCCCGCTTTCATACCCATCAAGCCTTGATCCCAACCTTTTATGACTCGGCCCGAACCAATGACGAACTGAAAGGGCCTGCCGTGGTCGTAGGATGAATCAAATTTGGTTCCATCTTCGAGGAACCCCTCGTACTGGCAGATCAGCAGAGCGCCTTTCACAGCCGCTATACCGTCACCAACAACTGTATCAGTGATTTGTAGTTCGTTTACTTGCATCCCTAAAGCATAAACTATTTAGCAGATTTAGTCTCGTGGGTTTTATCGTAAAGATTGCCTTTGCGTGTCGAATTGGCTGTCCCAGGGAACAGAGTTTCTTGAATTCTTTCAGCTGGGACTTCTTTGCGCTCTTTCACATTACAACGCGCAACGGATTCACACATTAACTGAGAGTTAACCAACAAACCGATTTTGTCTTTCAAATACGCACCCAACATCGACTTATCGTAAGCGTTAGACATCTTTTCTAAAACCATATCAGTATCGCCCAGCTTATTTTGCACCATCGCAAATTCTGTCAGCATACTTTGCCCCAAAATAGCCGAGTTCAAAGCCGCCACTTGGCGTTTCTGATCTATTTCTTCCCTGCGCGCTGC
>CAMLMF010000485.1 GCA_946480995.1 uncultured Bdellovibrio sp.
TATTAAATCCGTAAACATCGTATGCCGGAGTGGCATAGCCAGCCAACAAATATCTGTCAGAAAGGTCTCTTTGTGCGCTGACGAACTGGGCGTCTGCCCCCACTTCAAGGTTCAAAGAGCGAAAATCATAGCTCGCCGACACGCCATATTTATCAGCCGGTGCCGTGGGCAGTGGTTCGGTCACGCGACTGGCGCTATACATATCTGCACAGTCCTGACACTCCATACGAATTCTAGAATACATCGTACCTAAATCCCAGTTGCCATATTCCACTTGCGCTTGCGCCTCCACCCCACGACGTAAAACCGTCGAAAGATTGCGGTTAGAGTATTCACGATGAGTTGCCGTCGCGGGGCCGGCAGGAACGCGCACGCCATCAACAATACGGAACATTTCAGGCATGCTGGAAATATAATCGTTAATGGTGTCATCAAAATATGTGAGCTTCAAGCGACGCGGCTGTGCTGTATCGGTGTCTTTAAATAAAACTGATACTTCGCGCGTGTAAGCCATTTCCGGAGTCAAATTTGGGTTGGGCGAATCCGAACATTGTTTAGAAGGACTATGACAACGAAATGGAGTGCCATCGCCATAGTACATTTCGCGCACGTCTGGCGCACGGTTTGCGACACCAACTTTACCAGAAAACTTCACCCAGTCGGCGGGCGAATAAGACATCCCCAACATTGTTGAGACAGTATCACCCGTTTTGCTTGGCACATTCAAAGCAAGCTTTGTCGATTCACGATAATACCGTGAATACCGAGCCCCGGCCAGCAACACAACCGTATCTTCGGCAAAGCTTAAGCTGTTTTCAGTGAACACGCCGCTATCATAACCTTGCGAATCGCCATAGAACGGATTGGCAGAGCCATCACTTTCTCCGATTTTAGTTCCCGCCCCTTCGACTCCATATTTGGATTGCAACAAAACATCCGAAGCCACAGGCAATAAAGAAACCCCGGCAATCTTAACACCTGCATTCTCTGTTCCATCTTCTTTGCGACCAATGGTTGAGGGAATATTGCGATATGCTGAAATCGTGTCTTTGATTGATTTCGAATTGTTGTAATAAGAAAGAACTTCGTACTTAAAGCTTGAAGTCACTTTCTGTTCGTGATTGACGGCAGCTTCTAGCGTGTTCGTTTGATAGTTGGTGGTATCGTCACCATAGCCCGGCATGTAGGCGGCTTTTTTCTGTGCCATATCTGAATACTCAGCCTTTACATCGGTTTTGGTATCCATTGTTTTGTAAACGTACTTTGCTAAATAAGTGCTGCGTTTTGTTTCAGCTTTTTCAGTTTCGCGGCTTTCCGTGCCGTCATCCGGCGCACCCGATTCAGCTTTTTTTGCGTCCCTTAAAGTCACACCCAGCAAAACGGCAGAATTTTTATTAAGGCGAGCCGCCGAATGAACAGAGCTTGCCATTCCGTCAATGGCTGATTCGCCAGACACTTTTACCTTTGTCGAGACATCTTCTTTACCGACAAGAATATCTTCAGGAGTGATTGTTTTGTATTGCACAGAGCCGCCGATGGCTCCACGAATAGAGCTGACCGAATCCGCTCCGTTTTGAACGCTGATTTCAGAAAGCATTTCAGGCTCGACAAAAACCCCGGATGTCATTCCCCCTTGGGTTGTTTCCAAGCGTTGCGCGCCATCGACCGTTTGGATCACACGATAACCGCCAAGACCACGGATAGTGACTTTTTTATTTTGCGATTCGCCGCCACCGATGACGCTGACACCGGGAACTTTTTGTAAGACTTCTTTAACGTCGCCGCTGTTATTCTTTGTTATTTCTTTTTTCGAAATCACTGTTTCCGAGTTCACAGACTCGTAAGCTTTGGCTTTTTCGTCTTCTTTGTCGTCCTGAATTTGAATTGAATCCATCAGATAAGACTTTTCGCTGGTCGTGCTGACAGCCGTTGTGTCCACGACTTGCGCGAACGATGTTTGCGAAACGCACAACAGTGCCACAAATATTGCTTTTGGGAAATTCACCAAGCCCCCTAAATGAAATTCAACTACATTAGGGATATCCGTTGGCGGAGCTCATTTGTCCAATAGTTATGATTTGCCCGTGGAAAATGAAAATGAATTGCTAGAAGAGCTGCATTTATTTAGTTACGCAGCTCATCATACATCTGGAGAAGGAATTCTTAGGGAGCCTTAGCCACGCTGGCATCGCCCTCTGACGGTTTAATCAAAAGTGATTGATAGATTTTATAATTGCGTGTCACTAAGCGCACGTACTCGCGCGTTTCCGTGTACGGAATCATTTCTACAAAAAGATTGATGTTGTTCGTAGGATAACGACGCTGCCATTCGCGTACGATTGCGGGGCCTGCGTTGTAAGCCGCCAGTGCCAACTCAACAGAACCAAAATCTTCAACCAAACGGCCTAAAAACTTAGATCCCGCTTGAATATTCATTTCAGGTTTTAACAATTGCGTCGGTTGTTTGACGCCGAACAACCTGGCAGTTGGGTAAATGAGTTGCATCAAACCACTCGCACGGGCCCGACTGCGCGCCCCTGGATTGAAAGCACTTTCTTGACGGATCAAAGCTTTTACCAAGATAGGATCATTGCACTTGTTGTTTTCAACGATCTCTTTCCAATAGCGGATCGGAAACAACAAACCCGCCAC
>CAMLMF010000486.1 GCA_946480995.1 uncultured Bdellovibrio sp.
CCTTCATACCATACTTGCCTTCAAGATAACCAAAGATCAATTCATCACGAACTGTCGGCGCTTCCGCCAAGTTCGCCGTCAAAGAGCTTTTATCTGAAGACAGGCGCTTAGCCAAATCATGTTCCCATTTGACGTCTTTGATAAAACTTGTAGGTTCAAAACTTGCGACATTACGATTGCTATTCCCAGTCAAACTGTCTGGCCCAGCGACCAACCACTGATTCAGGAACACGGTCATAAGCAAAACTGAAGCGATCGACAAAACCACAGCAGCCTTTTGCTCTTGAGCTTTATCTTGAAGTCGTTTTCTTACTGATTGCGCTTTTGGAAATTCAATCACTTGTGCGTTCCCCATTTTAAAACCCCTCGCTAGATACCTTAGAGAGTGCGAAGGTCGTGCCGTTTATAAGTCTATCTTATTCCTGCTCAGTGCAAAAGACATTTACAGACGAACAAAAGATGTTTGACGTATTGTTTTGATAATCTCATTTCGATGCAAAAAAATCCAAATTTCACGAGTCTAGTCCAGAGCCTTTTTAACCCAAGAATCAACCCCAGACTGCATTTCAGACAGATTATAGTAAAGAACTTTATCAAGCTGCACACCGTTGTTTTCGATGCGGTGCTGACCATGACTTACATACAGTGCCTCAGGAATAGAAATTTCCACCCCGCGACCAATCTCTTCCAAGGGATACCACACACCGACTAACAACTGTCCCCGACTTGGGCCCCCTAACAAAGGTGCCTTGCGAAATTCCTTCAGGGCTTGCGCCACCATCTCGGCGACAGAAGATGTTTTATTGTCGACAAGAACGCGGATCTCGCCACCATAGCAGTGTTCATTGGCAAAAGTCTTTAGCACAACTTCTTTGTGGCGCTCCAGCACCGCAAGCTGTTCTTCGTCCTTAAGAATATTTGGCAACTCTGCAATCCCTTGTTGTTTCGCACGGGGGCGAATCAATCGACCGATTTCTTGCGGACCGCAAACTACGGTTGAAAGAAATCTAAGACCCGCGACAAAGTTACCGCCAGAGTTACCACGTAAATCCACAACCAGGCGGCGCACTCCCTTTAAATCCTGCTGCAAAGACAGCATTTTTTCTGCACTAAAAAAGCTCGCGCGGAAAGAAGGAATGCGCACCACGGCTGAATCACTTTTTATTTTTTCGACCGTAATTTCTTCACTTCTTTGAATCACGGCGGTTTTTAAAGAGTACGTATTTTGTGTAGGACCGTGCTGAATCAGGTATTTGCCCGACTCGGATTGTGCCTCCCAGGGATTGGGCTGCTGGCCGTTAATGGATTCAATGACGTCGCCTCTTTTTAGTCCCGCCAAGGCCGCCGGCGACTGTGGATGCACTTTAAAAATCACAAGTTCACTGTCGACGAATTCGCTTTCAATTCCTGTTTCTTTGCTTTCACCCTGCCAGATGGTTTTCACTGCGGAAGAATCATAGACCTCTAAGTGCGAAACATTCAACAGACCTAAAACGTTATTGATATCTTTAATGACTAATTTTTTTTGCGAATAAGGTGTCACCAATCGACTGCGGCGGTGACAGATGCGTTTCCATTTATTGACTTGCGTATCGTCTAAGAAAATTTTTTCTGCGACCAGGTCACAGACCACGGGATACGGATTGACGAAGGTCTTGTGGACCGAAATATAGTAAGCGGCTAAGGCACAGCTTACGACAAAAAGAACGGCGAGAAGTCGCTTCATGCGGGTTCCAGAAAAAATAAAGACCGAGTGTTTTCACCCGGCCTTTGTTTTCAATAATATTGAAAATTAAGCTGCCACTTTTTTCTTACGAGCCGCAGACGGATCGATGTGGTATTGCTTCACTTTGCGATACAAAGTCGCGCGACCGATACCCAAAGCTTTTGCCGCTTCAGTCAGGTTGCCTTTGTATTGCACGATCGCATTTTCAATGGCGTGAGCTTCTAGCTCTTCCATTTTTTGTACGTTCGCTGATGACACCGGAGCTGATGGGAACTGAATTACGTTTCCACCCGTTGTTTCTGAATTGATAGGGCTTGAACCCGTCATCAAAGCAGGAACACCCGCAGTCAATTGTTGTCTGAAAAATGCGTTATCCAAACCTTCACGCCATTGTGAAGATGAATACGCTTGAACTGTCACATCGTGTGTCTCCCAGTACTTCTTTGCGTTTTCGATTGTTTCCTGGTTATCGCTCACCACGATCATTACTGTGCGTGACATCTATTCCTCCCCTTTTGAAACATAAACTAATGCTATTTGACTCACTTTGTACCTATCGGCGTATCACGCTGAGAATAAAGGGCCAGATGCAATTATTTTTTGAGACACTTCAAAGGGCTTAAAACACTGGACTTTTAGAAGATCAAATTTGAGACTTGACGAGCTTTCTAGACCAAAGCCCATCGTTTTTAGTCTTTTTAGATGCAGGCTTTCACGAATTCCAAGGCTGCGGCAGACAATACGCCGGTGCGGCGTTTGATGAATTTCATTTGAAACTTAAAGGACTCTTGCGGGTAAACGTCGGCGAGCTTTCCGGATTTTAGGTCTTCTTGCACGAGGAACCTTGGCAAGATGGAAACGCCTAGGCCTTGCAATACCAACTCTTTGTGGGCGGTAAGGTTATTACTGGATATTTTAATTTGT
>CAMLMF010000487.1 GCA_946480995.1 uncultured Bdellovibrio sp.
GTAAAAAATATCTTGTTAGGATCACAATGCCACCTTTGTTATGGAGTCACCAAACAAAACAACGAACGTGCCTAAGCTGAAGGCACCCAGGGATGCCTTTTTTCCGATTTCAGAACTTGTAAGAGATTGTAAATTACCACCCGAGTCAGAACGCAATCCTGACAAAAGATTCGTTTGACGGAATATGGGCTGATCAAATATCACTGCCGCTCGGAATGAAACTTTATATGTGCATCTTAATCATTTCGAGCGTCTTTTTCTCGATACCGATGTGGGGAAAAGACAAAGAATCGGTCGCGGCCCCAGTGCCCCTCGCCGAACTGCCCCCGTCCCTTCAGCTTTTGACCACGAAAATTAATCAGCTCCACGAAACGTCACCGCCTTTAAAAATTAACAATTCTGTTCCTGATCTTTCCGTTCTGACCCAATTTGTTCTTGATATTTTTCCTCCCCAAGTCGTTCTATTAAAAAACAGCCATGCACTTATCGGGGCCACTCCCCAAAATCCTCGTCCTCTTTTCTGGAGCGAAAAAGAGGCCGTCATTCTGACCCTTAAAATACATTCTGAATCGTCTGGGCCCAATGATATTGAGGCCTTTTTTTTCGACCAAAATTCAAAACGCAATCGCCTGGTGCGTATCACGGAAGAAGCTATTCGCAATGGCACGGGTCAGTGGGAAGAACCGGCGGAGTGTTTGACTTGTCACGGCCCTGCCGCCCGTCCGATTTGGAGCGAGTATCCTGTGTGGCCTGAAGCACTGGGTGAAGACGATGATCGCTTGAATGAGTTTGATCGCACGTGGTGGAACCGCAATGAGTCCCCCGCCATGAGTAAAATTCGCGAGCGTTTGGATTTGCAGAATTACTTCCGTCCTTATGAAGATTTAGATTTAGGTCAGCATACGTATTTGCACAAGCGTCCAAGCATGCGTATCGGCGTCTTGATGACTCAGCTGCATGCGCAAAGTCTTTATCATGCGCACTGGGCAGCGGCTTCTGCTCAAGAAAAATCCCGTTTGCTCTATTACCTTTTAAGCTGCGATCCGTTTGATAAAGAATTTTTGCCCAAGATCTTTCAAGAAAAAAATCTGACTTGGGCGGACTTTGACATTTCTAAGCGCCATGACTTAGCCGAAAAAGAGTCCACACTTAAAACTTGGAACGAGTACTACCATGATGGCGTGGCGGACACAAAAGAGTATTTAGCCGCTTTGGTTTATCAAGACCTGCAGCGAAATCATCCGCAGGTGTTATCCCTTTATCCTCTGCAAAGTATGCAAACCAAGTATCCACTTTCATCGCCGTGGAACAAACAAATGGCGGAAAAAGAGATTTTGAATTTGTCTATTTGGGGCTCGTGGATTCCGATAAAATTTAAAGCCACCGCGCGTACAGAATTGCAGCGCCGACACTTGCTAAGCTCCGAACACAAACAGGCGCAAAGTCTTTTGTGCCGAGAACTTTCGTCTGTATTTCAAGGGGCCCGCCCCATTCTTAGTGATATGGAAAACAAATGATTATGAATAAAAAAACTCAAAACAAAAAGGAACAAATATGAAAAACACGCTTTTAGCCATCACATTAATGACAACGGCACCAGCCCTGGCTGCCCAGACACAAACAGAATCTCCTAAGCACATTCAATGCTCTGTTTGGACACAGCCTAATACCGAATACACGATTAAGTCCACGCACCCATTAGAAACTACAGCGATGCTTAACGGCACTTTGTTTCACGCCAATGACCTACAAGTTAAGGTCAACGGAGTGGTAACGGCTCAAGATGGTGGCGTTTACTTAACGGCTGGCGCACTTGCTTACTATCCTTCTGACTGGACACTGAAAGGCGCTTTGACAGTGCGTAACCATAACAACTACACACGCATTACACCTGTGTATGCGTCTTTGATCGTCGACAAGGACGTAATGACTTTTAAGGCCAAAGTGAATCACCAAGCACTTATCAACGGTAAATATGAAGTCCTTTTAAACGATGTTATTACGACTTGCACTTTGACGAACCCAGCAAACAACTAATTAATTTAAGGAATATTTTATGAAAAACATTATTTTAGCTCTTTCTGTTCTTTTCGTTGCTCAAGCTTCTTTGGCTAGTTCTCAAGGACCTGGCTCTTATGACCAGTACTCTGAATTCAATGAAGTGACTTGCACGACGGTCAACCCAAAAGCAGAAAGCGCAAAAGTTGAACTGACCTTTTCTGTTTTTAAATGGAGCGAAGAAAACTTTTATGTCAACGGTGACATCTTTGCTAAAGTCAACGGCGTCGTTCACAACATGGAAAAGTCAGATGCCACTCGCACCGTTGTAAAAGGTAAGATTTACCCGCAATTGTCGTCACCAAAAGACGGTTCGATGCAACAAGTTGTTGGGAAGCTGCAAGGGATGAATGACTCTTTGAATTTCACATTTGCTCCACAAAAGAACTCTTACACAGAGTTCGCTGACGATTCCTCAGCGTTCCGTGGTTACTTTATCAACAACGAAACGAACGAGTACACTTTGTTGCTATGTAAAGTGGACGGCTGGTTCACTTTCGCAGACGGAAAATAGTCTATGAACCGCGCCGTCTTTCTTTTTGTTATTTTATTTGTGTCTGTGTTTTTTCAAGAAC
>CAMLMF010000488.1 GCA_946480995.1 uncultured Bdellovibrio sp.
GATCAGAAAAGCCAATTGGATAGTCAGGGTAACTTGCCATCAATGTTTTGATGTTATTCAAATTCACATCTTCATCTTTAGGCGGATACGTCGAAACACAGTGAAGAATCACGATTTGACGATTGCCTTCATCTTCAATAGTTTTAACGGCTTTATCAATTTCGTAAAGTTCGCTTAAGCCCGTTGAAATCACCATCGGCTTATTCTTACGCGCCAAATATTTCAAGAATGGCAAGTTGTTCAAGTCCATGGACGCCACTTTAATAAACGGCGTTTTCAATTGATCCACTAAAAAATCGGCTTCACGCTTACTGAACGGTGTCGAGGAACAATCAATCCCCACTTCATCAGCGAACTTTTTCATATCTAAAAGTTCAGACTCGGAAATAGAGTATTCTTCGACGATTTCTTCAAGAGTGAAATCTGTGCGATCACGATAGTCATCGGCGATGAAGTAATTGTCTTCATACTTTTTACGCGCAAAAATTGTGTCCTTGGACCAGCTTTGGAATTTAACACAATCAGCGCCCGCTTCTTTTGCCGCCACGATCATTCTTTTTGCTAGCTCCATGTCACCGTTATGGTTTGAACCTAGCTCTGCAATGATATAGGGTTTACATCCATTAAATAAATCTACGCTTTTTGTAAGCTTCATATATTAGCTTTCCGATAAACTTGTGTATTAAAAAGACTCCACCAAAAAGGAGAGGTCTTTTTTGAGTTTTGTTCAAAATACTTTTCTAACGCTACATCGTCGGTCAAAACCTCATTAACCGCAGTCAAAAGGCTTGCGAAGACGGGAGCGTGAAAAAGCATAAGGGAGTAATGATGTTTTTTCACTAATAATTCGTTGCGCAGCTGCTCTTTAGAAGCGCAGCGAATGTGCGCCATGGAGCGGTCATGTTGGCGATAAAAGGTCCAACACTGATTGGTATAGACAGCTTTTTCCCCGCTTAGCAGCAAAGACGAAAAAAAGTGCCAATCAACGACCTTTGTCAGTTTGTCAAAATGAACTCTTGGGACAGATGTCAGGTCGATGGCGGTGTTTGACATGCCGAAACAATTTGCTTCCAGGATGTCCGCCAACCCCAAAGTTTGCTGA
Organism: uncultured Bdellovibrio sp.; assembly: GCA_946480995.1. The sequence continues at coordinate 1,103 of CAMLMF010000488.1, forward strand.
TCCTTTAAGAACACGCCAAATTGATCCCCCAAGGGACGGCGATCGGCATCAACAAGCTTAAGTTCGTTCATGACCACGGACGAAACCGCTAATAGCTGAACCGAAACGGCAATACGATTGCTCGAAAAATAGTCATCAAAGTCAGCAAAAATGGCTTTCTGGTAACCTCGGTCTATGGCTTCGTTAATTAAAAGTTCGCGGTTTTTCGCAATATTTCCTGCGCCAGGGACAATTAAAATATTCAGTGCCGGGAACTGCTTCTGAAAGGAAGCCAAGTCGTCACAACCATCATCAATCAGAAGAATATCGAAAGCTTTGTCAGTTTGCGCAGCCAGGCTGTTAAAATAATCTTCTGAAAAAGACTTCTGTTGGCTAAACGCTGTGGTCAGAACGACGACGTTATTCTTTTTCATGCGAGGTCACTTGATCCTTTGCGCAGGAACTCCAACAATCGTCCCCGGGCCCTCAAAACTTTTCGTGACAACAGCACCGGCGCCCACAACAACACCCGCGCCCAGGCTTAACTTTTGCTTCTCTGTGCCCTGCAAGACAACCGCCCCAGAACCGATATAAACAGACTCGTCCATGGCCACATTGCCCGAAATATTTGCCCCCGGCATAATGGAGACAAAAGACTTTAACGTCGTATCGTGGCCGACCGTCGCATTCAAGCTCACCGCCACAAAGTCCTCGACCACGATTCCCGACATAAAGCGCGCACCTGCGGCCACAATCAAGCCCCTGCACGGTTGCAATTTTTCTTTCTGTCCACGCCCAAACGTTGCAGTCGGATGGAGCAAATTTACAAAATTAAGATGCGAAAACTTTTGCGCAATCTTCTTTTTTAGTTTTGGTTCAGAGACGCCCAAAGAAAACACATAGCCTTCTTTTTGCAGTTCCGAAATATGATCTTCAGAAATAATCTCAATACCATCATGGCTTCCCGATGCAGCCCCCGGAGGAGCCAGAAAAATAATTTTTTCGACATTAAGGTCTGCGCAGATGTCAGCAACTTCTGAGGCAAAACCTGACGTGCCAAAAATGGCTACTTTTTTCATTAAATCTCCACTGGTGAGCTTGGAATATTCAACAGAGTTTTTTCAACCCTTTTGGAAATCTTCAGATCATCCTTAATAGCATTTTTATACATCGGAAGAGTGTCCATGAGCTGCCACACCGGTCTGCACATGACCCCCTTGGCATTTAATTCCTTCAACAAATAGTCGCGCGCAGCCACGTCAGGACAATGAACTGCATTCAGCCAGTAATTTGATTTGGCGTAATCGGGTTCTTTGACAAAAGTGTACTCGGAGTCCTTAAAGAACGCTTGATAGTGCAAAGCCAAAGCCCGTTTTTGTTTTAAAAATTTCTCTAAACTTTCTAACTGCGCGCAGCCTAGCGCCGCATTCAAATTAGGCAGGCGATAGTTAAAGCCTGGCTCGTCGTGATAGAATTCAAAGGCATGGGGAACTTTCGCCGTGGTTGTCACATGTTTAGCGCGCACTCCATCTTGAGAGTCTCGG
>CAMLMF010000489.1 GCA_946480995.1 uncultured Bdellovibrio sp.
AACAGTCGAAGCGCCTCTTTGCACGACGGCTAAGAAATCACGAGTGAAGTTATCCACGTGAACACGTACCAGTGTTTCTGTGTCCGGACTGATCTCACCCTTTTGAATGACTAAGTGCTCAAGGCCATCCACTGTGCTTCTGAAAACTCGGGCCTTCATGCCCTCACCGTAAGACGCCGGCAAATCCAAAGTCGCAATTTCTTCAACCAAAGTTTCATTCGCCAAACGATACGCGATCAGATCAACGATGGTGCCAATTTTTAAATCATGCTTTTTTGCGAACGCCTTAAGGTCTGTCACGCGCGCCATGCTGCCATCGGGATTCATCACTTCACAAATCACCGCTGCCGGATTTAAACCCGCCAGACGAGCTAAGTCGACGCTGGCCTCAGTGTGCCCCGCACGCTTCAAGACACCGCCTTGTTGCGCACGAATCGGAAAAATATGCCCTGGCATGTGCACATCACTGGCTTTCGCATGCGGATTCGCAGCCACACGCAATGTGTGCGCACGGTCCGCCGCCGAAATACCTGTTGTGATGCCTTCTGCCGCTTCAATGCTGACCATAAAAGCAGTTTTGTTAGGTGCAAAGTTTAACTCATCACGAACCATCAAAGGTAAATTCAAACGCTCGATCTGTTGTGCCGTCAATGTCAGACACACCAAGCCCCGTGCTTCTGTGATCATAAAGTTCACGGCTTGCGTCGTCACATGGTCGGTGGCCATGATCAGATCGCCTTCGTTTTCGCGATCTTCGTCATCAACCAAGATCACCATTTTACCTTTACGAATGTCTTCGATGATTTCGGGAATTGTATTGAAAGACATCTTACTTCCTCACTTCAAGCGAGCGTTGAATTGCTCGCGCCATATAGTCAGGTTCTACGTTAATTATGGATCCTGGCTTCATGTCGCCAAGATTTGTGCGCTTCATCGTTTCTGGAATCAAACAGACAGAGACGATGTCGTTATTTAAATCATTCACCGTCAGGCTAACGCCATTCAAAGTCACACTGCCCTTTTTCCACACATAAGGCAGAATAGTTTCTTTGACTTGCACATCCATAAAGAAGGACTCGCCCTCTAAAGAAGCACGGGTCACGGTCCCTAAGCTGTCGACGTGACCCGTGACCAAATGGCCATGGATGCGATCGCCGAAACGCAAGGATCTTTCGAGGTTCATCTTTTTGCCGATCCAGCTCTGCGGATTCCACTGCAAAATTTTAATAGTTTCAGCCGCCAAGGCAAAGGTCATTTGCTGGTCATCAAAGGCCTCAACAGTCAAACAGACACCGTCACAGGCAATGCTGTCGCCATTCTTTATATCATTGAATTCACTAGGTTTTTTTACTTTAATTCGATACGCATTCGGCAGCTCTTGCGAGCTTAGAATAGGCATTACAGACTCGACGATTCCTGAAAACATAAAGGGCCTCAGCTTGTGGCCGAGACCCTACACTTTCACTCTTAAAATGGCAAGCTGCTTCAGGGCCGGAAGGCCGCAGTGCTGTAGCGGCACAGCCGCGGAAGCTGAAGCAGAGCCCTATCCTCTTCCTGGCTTAGTTGAGGAGCCAGTTTGACCTGAAGACGAGGCGCTTCCGGCGGAGTTAGAGCCCTCTACGCCTGGTTCTTCATCTTTAAAATCCTTAGCGTGGAATTTATAAAGAACAACGCGCGCGCCAACTTCTGGGTTTCTATTAGGGCTTTGCTCAATAACGCGACCTCTAGAAATCTCTTTCCCCACCCAGTCGATTTGGATTTTTGCAACAGCAGAGCTCACTTTTGAACCACCACCCAAATATTTGGAATTACACTTCTCACCTGCCCAATAGTGCTCGTCATTATAAATTAACATCTGATCACCCACTTCAATACCCACGTCTTCACCGCCAATAATCATGGTGTGCGTATCGTGGTCCATCATCACACGCGTATACCATTGATCTTTTTTCAAGCCTTCAGCAATAGCGTCGACTGATTTAATCAAGGCATTCTTAGTCACTTGTGCTAACGGAGTTTGGTAGTAGGCACTTGGACCAATATTGAAGGCACCGAAATTCAAACCAAAGCTGACTTTAGTTTTTGTCTGTTTTGAAGTCACATTTCCGGCGGCCATCACTGTTGATGTTAACGGAGCTGTTGCACGCAAAGACAAATCAAGTTGTGAATATTCGACGTTGAATCCAGCGGATGTTAAACCTGTTGTTGGCAAGGAACCGGTCGGCGTAAAACCAATTGAAAGTCCGCCGCCACCTAATAATTCAAATGAATTTACTGCGCCAGAAATTTTAGCTTGTGGCAAATTCACCATACACCAAGCGGTCTCAGAGTACTCAACATTGTAATTGTCTTTACCCGCAGCTTGCGCAAAAGCCTTCATCATCTGCCCATCAGCTTTAGTTAGATTAAAGAAATTCGTATCACCCGTCGCTTGCTGCGGAGGCACTGCAATCACCGGATTATATTTTAAAGTAAAAGCCTTGCTATCTAATAGCACACCGTAAATCTGTTGGTTGGCGACAAATTGAAAGTCGAAAGAGCTGCCACCCGGAAACATGATCGGGCTTGGGCGTATGGAACCCAGTTCAACAATCTTCTTAAGGGAACGTTCTGCAGTGGG
>CAMLMF010000490.1 GCA_946480995.1 uncultured Bdellovibrio sp.
GGACGCGGGTCTTAAAAAATCTTTGGATAAAGTTAATCAAGACAGTTTTTCTGCCTTGAAAAACCGTGTTCAAGAGTTAGCGCAAGAAGAAACGAACGAGAACTTTAAAGTTATTCAGAAGTTGAATTTAGTGGAAGTTGAAGCAATTCAACGCGTGCACACGGATTTAAACATGGCCGATGCTATGTATAAGACCAACAAATTCCAAGATGTCAAAGATGACAAGTTAGTCTTTATGGACGACGGTCGTCCGTGGATTGACGAATTGGATAAATTTGAAGTGGCCGCAAAAACATGTGCTAAGGGCATCAAGAGGAAAATGTGAAAAATTTAATTATTGTTAGCATTTACTTATCTGCGTTCTTACTTGTGACTGCATGTAGTCCCGAGTCGGCAACGATGAAGTCCGAAAAAGTATTGGTTCAGCCTGAAGTGGTTGTCCCTGAATACGCCAAGGGCGAAGAACAAAAGTTTGAATGGATCACTGAAGACGGTGGTTTAAGTCAGTTGGACTTTAATCCGCAAGTGGATATCTTGTTTGTCACAGACAACTCTGAAAGTATGCTTGCAGCACAAACCAACCTTGTGAAAAACATGGAAGGCTTCACGGCAGGGATTCTTAAAAACAAAATGATCGATTACCAAATCGGTGTCATTTCTGTGTGGGACAGTTCTGCAGCCTATGCAAAAAATAAACAGGACTCTTACGATATTGGTGATTTGCGTTTGATCAAAAACTCTAAATCACAAGTTGCAACAAATCGCCGTTTCGTCGCTAAGTCTGATAACAATCCAAGCTTAATCGCACCGACTTTAAATATCGGCATTGCTCCGCTAGCGCAAGGTGGACCTGAAAACGAAGAAATCTTCTCTCCCCTTTCGGCGGCGATTAAAAAAACGGGCCGTGGGGCTGTTAACGAAGGATTCTTCCGTCCCAATGCACAGTTGGTTGTGGTTCTTTTAACTGATGCGGATGATTCTTCTGAAAACATTACGGCCGAAGCCATGGCACAAGAGCTGATTGCTCTTAAGGGTGGCAATGGTCACAAAGTGGCTGTTTACGGTGTGTTGGTTCGCCAAGGCGATCCGGATTCCGTGAAAGACTATGGTCTTAAAGTTCATCCAAAATACCATCCTGAGTGCTTTGACATGACCGTAAAACCACCAAAAAACAACAACACCTGTAAAGACGGCTTTGGTCCTAAGAAGTTGGAAGACTTCGTTTATTTTGCCAATCAGTACCACAGCACACCAGAGCAAATTCGTGACAATAACTTTATGAGTATTGTCAGCGCAAACTTTGGTAAAGATCTGGCAAAAATCGGCTCTGATATCACGGTGAAAACTTTGGCGAAGGAAATTCGCCTTAGCCAAATCCCTCGCGTTGTGAACGGTCAACCGCAAGTGCGTGTTTATTACGGTAAACAGTTGATTCCGCAAAAAGCTAAAGGTGGATGGTTGTACGACGTCGGTAGCCAATCTATTCGTCTTTCCGGCGACATTGATTACCAATATGTTGAAGGCGCGCGTTTCACGGTGCAATTAGTTCCGGTGACGTTAGCTCCGACGAAATAGTTTTCCTTTTTAAATTTTTAAAATGAAAGAGCTCGAGGAATCTCGGGCTCTTTTTTTTGGTTCTTACCAGTAACTTTTGACGTCTTTATATTTATTGTCGAAGTGAATAGTGGCCGAGGAAGCAGGTCCAAGACGTTTATAGGAATTCATCGCTTGCACGGTGATTTCGTTTTTACCTTTGTTCAGTTTCAGCTGCAGTTGGTTTGATTTTAAAATCTTTTTCTTACCGTTGATGATGACAATATAAGAGGCAAACCACGGCATGTTATTAGTTAACGTCAAAGACACCTTATTTGTCGCAAAATTCAGATGCGCATTCTGCTTGTAGTCCTCTAAATCCTTATAACTGTAAACCTTCTTAGGGGCTGAAGTTTTAAAGTGCAGCTGACACGAATTTAAAGGGGCATCGAAGATTTCACTTGGCACGCATAAAGGCATTTGACGCTGGAAACCTTGGAATACCAGAGTCGGTAACGCCCCCGCTTTTAGCGTGCAAATCGAAGTTACTCCCGTTTGCTTGGTATAAAATGCGTAGAGCCCCGCAACCTCTGCGGAAAAGACGTAGCGTCTGACAAATACCTCAAGATTTTTTAGACGCTTCTTTTCGCCACCAAGATAAGCCAGTGTTCGCTCTGTAAACTTAATCTTAGCAGGCTTTTTGTTGAGCACCGCCTCGCTCAGTTCGTTGAAGCTTAACGGAGTGGCCCCCCTCACTGCATAAGCATGAATTTGCGGATCGACCCAAACCCATTTACCTAATTGATTATCGAAGTATTCTGCGGTGACATGCCCGTTCCCAGATTGCCCCAAGTCTGGGTGTTTGGTTCTGGCGCCAAGGACTCGTGCAGGTATTCCCACGCTCTGACAAAGCTGCATGAAAACAGAGGCAAACTGCACGCAGGAAAAAGAAGCCCCTTGCGCTGCCAACTTAAGAACTGTCAGAGCATCCTTTTTTTTAGGATTAGAATTAAAACCATTGTGCCCCCAGGCTTCGGAAACGAATTTCGCGATGGCCAAGGCTTGCACGAAGTCTGTGCTAGTGCGC
>CAMLMF010000491.1 GCA_946480995.1 uncultured Bdellovibrio sp.
GGACTTAGAAAGAGAGCGCTTTAAAAGAACCCTTCTTTTAAGCCTGCTTGGTTTTTCCCTGGTCGCGGCAGGCATCTATGTCGCTTTCTCTTTGTTTGCACCAAAGTCACTTTCAGAGTCTTTGGTCAGTTCCATTATTAAATTTTCGCATCTGCCCACAATAACATTTGCGACCTTGGCCATTGGCCTGATGACACTTTTCGCGTTTATCATTAAAGCGGACCTGCGCATTAAGAAGCTCATGCTTGTGATTTTGATCGCTGCCGTTGGAACCATGAACATGCAAGTGTTAAACGGAGTAAAAATGCTGCCGTGGGGTTTTGATGGTCACGGCGTTGGCATCTTAGCTGCCGTTGCCTTGGCTTTAGCATTGCTTGCCCTATTTAAAAAAATACCTTTCTTCATAAAAAGCCTTTTACAAATTTCACTCTTGAGTGCTCTGGTGTACCTGAATTTCAAGGCCAGTGATTTTAATTTCGACACTTGGCAATGGCGAATATACAAAGGCGCAGACATTGCGCAGGAAGATATCGAAAAGATCAAAAAATATCCTCTGAGTGCCATCATTGCTCACAATGATATTGCCTCCAATATCGGATATGCGTATGCGAAGATTCCGTTGATGCTTTTTTCATACCAGTATGATTTCGCGAACATCACTCTGACCTGCAATTCAATTCCCGCCTTGCATGACCAAGCTTTTGATTTCGTGATGAAGAATGTGCCGAAAGATAACTTTGCTTATGAGCAGTTTATTAATAGATATAATAAATTTCTTGCGAGCAACAAGAGAGGGCCTGCGCAAGCCGAAAAGGAAAATTCTCCGTGTTATAAGTACTTACAAGAGGCAGTTCCATTTTTCCTGGTTCCCACAAAAAATGAAACGTGGATATATTTTCCTTAATTGCACTCGATAATGCAAAAAGTGTACGGAATTCTTAACAAGTCTTCGCGAATAGAAACCTTAACTTCTTTAAAGAACGGCGAAAGAAGTTTTGCATAGTTCTCTGGCGTCCGTACGTTCTGACCACGATCGCTGGCCGCCATCCGCCGAGCAATAAATCCTTGAGTCGCAGTAAAACACGGATCTAGGGTCACAACCCTTGTCGACGCCTTCTTGATCTTTGTAATATTCTGAAACACAGCAGCGACCTGATCGTCATTAAGATGATGCAAAACCCCCAACATCATCACGATGTCCGGAGACCCAAATGATTGATAATCAAAACTTCCGACGTCACCGTGAATAAATACACCTCGCTCGCCATGCTTTTCCTTGGCAGCTGCGATATACTTTTCAGACAAATCAATGCCAATGTACTTAATCCCTAAAGGCAATTTCAACAAAAGCTCTGCCGGTCCACAGCCAATATCTAAGATCGTGTCATCCGTCTTAGGCCTAAGGTATTCATTGATGATAACCTTTGAAGTGTCTTTACCGACGGCATTTTGCAAGAACTGATAAACTTTTGGTAAAGATAAAACTGATCTGATTCCTGTCGTAATTTGCGCCATTTAATTTCCTAATTTCTTACCAACATCATTTGCAAGTCATCATCTAATGAGATCTTAAATCTTTTGCGACTTTCTTAACATCGTAAGTAAAAGCCCAATTCGCAACACTTTCTGGAATCACCTTTGTTACGATAGCAAAAGTCTTATTTCTGATCCAACCGATAACAGGCCCCACCTTCAGCATCGTCATTCTGCTGCTTTCCCTGGCCTTCTTAGCAATCTTGTGGACGCGTTCTTTTCTTGCTGCTTCAAAAGTTCTGAAAAGATCCTGATAATCGCCCGTATAATCTTTCAAGAGATCCGTTAAAATCATAGCATCTACCATCGCCGTCGAAGCCCCTTGACCCGAAACTGGATTCATCGCATGGGCAGCATCGCCAATGATAATGACCCTTCCATTGGACCACTGCGGAAGATCTAATACATCAGAGACACTGGCTCTGCAAAAAGACGTAGAGTTTTTAATAAGTGTTCTTACAGGTTCATGCCAGTTTTCGTGAGACGCTAAAACTTTATCGATAATCTCTTGATCCGTATAGCGATCAAGTTCCTGACGGCTCAGACGATCTTCCTGTCTTAGGTAACAATACCATAGCAGGGACGGTTCGCTCTTTTTTACATTGTCTACATAGCCGTAGCCAAAGAAACCAACCGGGCCAACACTCACGTACTGAGTATTGGGATCTAATTTTAACTTAGAAACAATGGACTGATCCGAAACGAAGCCTCCCCAGAATACAAGTTTTGAGTATTTTGGAGTAAATTTGTTTTCAAGAACGAACTCTCTGACCAAAGAATGAGTCCCATCTGCACCGATAAGACATCTCCCGCGGACCTTCGTTGCATCCTGAAAAGACACGACAACCTGATCGTCGTGTTTTTCCAGGGACACAAACTTTTTGCCGTACTCCACCTGAATTCCAAGTTCTTGTGCTTTTTCCAGCAACAGGGCGTTCAACAGGGCGCGACGGATTGTGATGGTGGGTTCTGCATAGATGTGTTCCTGCCCCATGGATCTTAGTACGATAAACCTTCCGTTATGATCTTGAAAGTGCGCCTTTGTAATCGTCACGCCAGACTCGATCACCTTTTCGCGCAGGATGA
>CAMLMF010000492.1 GCA_946480995.1 uncultured Bdellovibrio sp.
CGACAGATACACTCGTCCGGAGATGGGCCTGCTGTGGCATGCTGACAATAGATTCGGAAAGATGATGGAAGTTGAAATCGCCGTGGCGCAAGTGCAAGCAGCGGCGGGGATTATTCCTAAAAGTGCTGCGAAAGTGATCGCGCAAAAAGCGCGTTTTAACGTCAAACGAATTTCTGAAATCGAAAAAGAAACAAAACACGATGTGATCGCCTTTGTTTCAAATTTAGCTGAAAACGTCGGACCGCAAGGTCGCTTCATTCATTATGGTCTGACTTCTTCGGATGTCCTAGACACGGCGTTTAGTTTGCAAGTGCGCGAAGCCGGCGTTGTTTTAATGAGCTCTTTGGTGGCGTTGGAAAAATCTTTAAAAACTTTAGTCACTCGTCATGCTGAAACTTTATGTGCAGGCAGAACTCACGGGATGTTTGCAGAACCGACAACGTTTGGTTTTAAAATGGCCGGTTTCTTAGCTGAAACCACGCGCAATAAGAAACGCGTGAAGGCTGCTTTAGATAATATGGCGATTTGTAAGTTAAGCGGAGCGGTTGGTACCTATTCAAGTCAGTCAATTAAAGTCGAAGCGCAGGTTGCGAAAAAACTTCGTTTGAAACCTGAAACAATCGCAACACAAGTGATTCCCCGCGATCGTCATGCTGAAATGTTAAATGCCTTGGCTTTGATGGGAGCAGGACTTGAACGCCTGGCGGTTGAACTTCGTCATTTGCAACGCAGTGATGTTGCCGAAGTGACCGAAGGTTTCACGAAAGGCCAAAAAGGGTCTTCGGCGATGCCCCATAAGAAAAATCCAATCAGTGCTGAAAACATCACAGGTCTTTCGCGTTTGCTGCGAGGATATGCTTTAGCCGCACTAGAAAACGTCGCCTTGTGGCACGAACGGGACATCAGTCACTCGTCGGTAGAGCGCGTGATTTTTCCGGATGCATTTATTGTTGCGGACTATGCCTTAAACCGAATGAGCATTCTTCTTGATGGTCTGAATGTTGATAAGAAGCGCATGCTCGACAATATTGAAAGTTCTCAAGGGCAGATCTTTAGCTCTCATGTTTTACTGGCCTTGGTTCACAAGGGCATGCGTCGTGAAGACGCTTATGCGCTGGTGCAACGTCTTTGTCATTCTTTGGGTTATGGCGAACATCTCAAAGATAAATTGATGGTCGAGGATGAGGTACGCAGTTTATTAAAGCCCAAAGAGATCGAAGAGATCTTTACCGGCAAAAAACACAAAAAATCGATCAAAGATATTATTAAAAGAGTGTGAGCCCCCTGATGACGAAATGGAATTTCTTAGAAAAAGGCGAAATTATCGATGTGATATCCCCGGGATATCCATCGCCGCCCCATGAAGTGGAAGACGCTCGCAAGTTCCTATTAAAGTGGGGTTTGGTTCCGCGTATTCCTAAAGACATAATTAAGCCGCACTTCTTGCATGCCCACGAAGACGACAAACGTTTTGCGTTTCTTAAAGCAGCCATCCAGGCAAAAGATTCCCGTGTTATTTGGTGTTTGCGTGGTGGGTATGGCAGCAATCGTTTGTTGCCTATGTTGGCAAAACTAAAAAAACCGAAACAGCCCAAGTTGATTATTGGGATCAGTGATATAACGTCGTTACACACTTTTTTTATTCAAGAGTGGGGTTGGTCGACGCTGCATGGGCCTTTGTTGGTTTCTTTGGGACGCGACAACTTGCCGGCAAAGCTTGAAAAAGAAATGCAGCGAGTGATGTTTGGTCCACAGACTGAAGTTGAATTCAAAAATCTGAAGCCTTTAAATGAAGCCGCACGAAAGATGAAACCCACGAAGTCAAAAATCGTCGGTGGCAATTTGACGGTGATGCAATCGGGTTTTGGAACACCTTGGCAGATCCGTACGGATAATTCCTTTTTATTCGTTGAGGACTTGGGCGAGCGTGGTTATCGCATTGACCGGATGTTTGAACAATTCCGCCAGGCGGGGTTGTTTAAAAAGTGCCATGGTTTGTTGTTAGGTGACTTCTTAGGTGGGGTCGAACCAGCAACGCAAAAAAATAATTTTAAAAAAGTCTTTAAACGTTGGGCGGATGATTTAGAAATTCCGATGTTCCAAGGTCTGGAAGCGGGGCATGCATTGATGCAACGACCAGTTCCCTTGAATACGCCCTGTGTGATGAGTGTTGAAAGTGGCAAGGGTCGCTTGGTTGTGCAAACCGGAGGACAAGAATAATGAAGTTTTCAGTCTTAGAAAAAAATTTAATTAAACAGCTCGAAGACCGTATCCGCGATACGACTCCGGGGGTGATGGTGCGGGCTTACCAAGGTGGACGGATTATTTGTGACGTCGCTGTGGGGAATACCTATGCCTATTATGACTTTGCCAGCTTAACCAAGGTTATCTTTACCACCCAGGCGATGATGTATGCGTTTGAATTAGGTAAATGGAATTTTGAATCGAAAGTTTCTGAATTCTTGCCATGGTTTGAACACAAAGAAACAAAAATCACAGAGCTTTTAACTCACAGTTCTGGTTTGGCGTGGTGGTTGCCTTTATACAAAGAAATCAACATCCAGTTGCCACCAGAAAAACGCCGCGAACAATTGCGTGAAATGTTGCAGGGTTTGA
>CAMLMF010000493.1 GCA_946480995.1 uncultured Bdellovibrio sp.
CGGTGCTGCTGGTTTTCTGAAGGTTGGTTTTTCTTCGACATCAGAAACTGTCCATGTGCCGGCTTTTAAATCAGCGGCTAATTTGCTCGCGACTTTTTCATCAAGAACTAAAACATCTTTGCCGGCGGTTAAGTGGCCGGTTAATCCGTCGAAGTCTTTACCGGTTGCAACACGTTGGTTCTTGTATTGCTGTAGGCGTGATTCGAAATTCACGCCATCTTTGGAAAGTTCAGCAAGAACGCCCCAATAAGAAGACTTTTTAAAGCGGATGCGCTCGGATTCTCTTTCGACAATCAAACGCACAGCCACAGACTGCACACGACCGGCTGACAAACCATACGCCACTTTTTTCCAAAGTAACGGAGAGATCGTGTAACCGACTAAACGGTCCAACACGCGACGCGCTTCTTGTGCGCGCACAAGATTGATATCGATTTCTCGCGTGTCTTTAAGAGCCTTTTGGATCGCTTCTTTAGTGATCTCGTGGAACACCATGCGCTTGGTGGTGACTTTAGGTTTTAAAACTTCCAATAAATGCCAGCTGATAGATTCCCCTTCGCGGTCTTCATCGGTTGCGAGGTAAAGCTCTGAGGCATCTTCAAGTTTGTCTTTTAAATTTTTAACGACTTTAAGTTTGTCTTTTGGGATGCAATACAAAGGCTCAAAGTTTTTATCAACGTTCACGCCTAGCTGCGCCCACTTTTCTTTTTTTACTTTTTCAGGAATGTCTTTTGCGGACTGAGGTAAGTCGCGGATGTGGCCCATGCACGATTCAACGACATAATCTTTTCCCAGAAACTTACGGATGGTTTTTGCTTTCGTTGGGGACTCCACAATGACGAGCTTAATTCCATCAGATGCTTCACTTTTTTTGGCCATTTCTAAGTCCTTCGCTTTCAATCCGGAGGCACCGACTTTGGTCCAAAACGCCGCCCGATCTATATATATAGACAAAAAAATGAATGCGATTGCCTTTTGGTGCAAGTCTAATTTTTGACGAGCCACACCAAAGAACTTCAAAAATGCCTACAGAAAAAACATTTGAAGAGCTTTTCTCGCACTCATGAAGCTGTTAACGTGAGGTATGCAGGATGTATCTAAGTTCAATCACCAGCTGCGTTTTCTTCTGACCGACATCGACGATACTTTGACCGACGAGGGACATTTGGGCCCTGAGGCTTATCAAGCTTTGTGGCAACTGCACCGTGCGGGAATTCATGTGATTCCTGTCACTGGACGTCCAGCTGGCTGGTGCGAAATGATCGCACGCATGTGGCCCGTCAGTGGCATCGTCGGTGAAAATGGCGGATTTTACTTTCGCTATCATGGACAAAAAATGCACCGTCATTTCTTTTTTGATGAAAACATCCAAAAAGAAAACCGCTTAAAACTTCAGCAATTAGAAAAAGAAATCTTAAAAAAGGTCCCGGGCTGTGATTTTGCCAGCGATCAATTCTGTCGCTTGATGGATTTGGCGATCGACTTCTGCGAAGACGTTCCGGCTTTACCAAAAACAGAAGTGCAAAAAATCGTGGATGTGTTTACTGCGCATGGCGCCCAAGCAAAAGTCAGCTCGATTCATGTGAATGGTTGGTTTGGTAATTACGACAAGTTGACGATGTCTTTGCGTTTCTTAGAAAAAGAATTCGGCGTGTTGCCTGAAGAGGCGAAAAAAGTGTGCGGCTTCAGCGGCGATTCGCCCAATGATGAGCCGATGTTCGCGTATTTCCCACACAGCTTTGCCGTCGCGAACATTAATAACTTCATCGATCAAATCAAAAACCACCCCACCTACGTCAGTCGCCAACGCGGCGGTTTAGGCTTTGCGGAGATAGCCAAGGCCGTTCTAAAAACATAACACCACGAAAGGTCAGATCTCACTCTTTCTAAGTTTTTGATACCCTTGAAAAACAGAACGAGTCACAAAATAAAGTCCTAGACCAGCCAGCGGAGTAACCAAGGCCCATGCAGCCATCGACTGCAAACTCGCCACCCAATATTCTTGCAAAAAGACTTTAGGACTTGCCATAAATTCTTCAACCATCGTCAGAGGATTCACGGATACAGAGGGAACTTGAAAAACCCAAGCCCCCAACTTCAAATAAACTGGGATCATTAACAATTGCACGGGCGCTAAAGCATAGTTGACGGTTTGTAACACCGGCTGATTCAGCCGCATCACTTGCCCAACCACCAAACAAAATAAAGTAGTCACACCCAAAACCGGGAACAGAGCGATCGTGAATCCCACGGCACAAGTCAAAGCTAAACCTTCAGGTGTAGCCCCTTGACGAACTTGCGCCAGAAACAATTCACGAAGTTTTTTAAACATACTCTTCAGTCCCTTTCGTTGGACCTTTATTTTTGTATGAGGTAATGGCCAACGTTAATTCTTTCAGCGCGGAAGGCCCCTTCACAGTAATCCAGGTATAACTTCCACAGACGCAAAAACTTTTCGTCAAAACCCATATTCTGAATTTGCGACTCTACACCGACAAAGTTTTCTTTCCACTTTTTCAGAGTGTCTGCGTAGGAATGACCAAATTCAAAAGGCGTGTCGACTTTCAGATCCTTTTTAGGAGCATAACTCATGAAAACCTGTGGCGCCAGTAGCAT
>CAMLMF010000494.1 GCA_946480995.1 uncultured Bdellovibrio sp.
ATTTTTAGGAATTCCGATCGCTCTGTGGGGAGCTGTGACGAATTTGATCCTGCTTTACTTTATTGCTGTGTCGCGTTTCAATCTTGTTCAAGATAAAGATAAGACTTCACGTTATGCTTTAATGTTTTCAGGAATTACACTCATTGCCTCTGTCGTGATGGGCCTGATTTCAACAACGATGGCCAACCTGTGCATTTTCTGCCTAAGCGCTTATGCTCTTTCAGTCATTGGCTTCATCGGTCTATGGCTAGGCACTGACGATAAAAGTATTGCGACTTTAAGTGAAGACGTGAAAGATGTTTTCGTCACAGAACGCTGGGTTGCAGGCTTCGCTATTGCGATTCCGGCCCTCGCTTTTCTGGGAAATCTTATGTATCTTGAAAGCCAGGGCTTTGCAAAAATCGCAAAACTGGCTCAAGAAAAGGTCGCTTACTGGCAAGTAGCCCCAGTGCAAAATTTCGATCTAACCAACGGCCTCATCTTGCAAGCCGGCAGCGCAGAGCCGATCATGACTATCGTAGAATTTGCTGACTTCCGCTGCCCGCACTGTAAACACGCAGCACCTCCCTTACATGCTTTCACGAAAAGCCACCCGAATGTAAAGCTAGTCTTTAAGCCTTTCCCGCTTGATGGCACTTGCAATGAAGCAATCACCGGCGGTGGCGATGGCATTTCTTGCGGACTTGCTTCGGCAGTTATGTGCGCTGAAAAAATGGGTAACAAAGGCTGGGCTGCCCACGATTACTTCTTTGACAAGCAAATGGAAATCATTCAAACCAGCAACTTAGACAAGAATCTTGAAGACGTTGCTAAGCACACAGGACTTGCTTTGGAAGAGTTAAAGACTTGCGTGAAGGATTCTGCCACTCAGGAACTGATCCGCAATATGGCAGCCGAAGGAAAGGTGGCGCAAATTCAAGGAACACCTGCAGTGTTCGTGAATGGCAAAGTCCTAAGTGGAGGACAACTGATCCCCGTTCTTGAGGCCGCTTATCAAACCTTAAAGTAACTCTTTAGAAACCAGTTTTGTCGGCAAGCCAATTAGCAACTTGCCCAAAGGTGTCGTCGAAGACAACCCAACTTGTCTTCGCCAGACCATGATAGACGTCCAACCAAAATGCCAGCAAAACGATCGCTAGACTCGCAATCCACAGGGCCCGCACCACGTAGATTGTCGAGCGAACATCCTGAATACGCAAATCCGTTTGAATTTTTTCGATGATTTTTAGGATGTTTTGCAATTCCTTAAAGTGACCTTTGAACTTTTCGCGCAACTCTTGCTGTTTCGCACGAGTGAGCGAGTTGATCCCTGGGAAGCTGCGCTTTGCTTTAATAGCATAGATTAAGTCAATGGAATGACTGACATATCGCCCCACTTTATCTTTAAAGTTGGGGTATTCCGAATCCTTTTCAAGAAACTCTTTAAGCTCTTCGATAGCGCGATCATAGCGCTCTTCAAGAATCCAGCAGGAAATATTATAGCGAAACGAATCAGGCTTCCCCATTTCGGTGCTATCAAAACCCACATCAAATAGTGGGGCTTCGTTTGAACTTGTCGCTGCTTCTGCAGGTGCATTGGATTCTTTTACTGCTGGTACTGCCATGTTTTACTTTTCGGCTTTTCTATCCAGAGGTTGAGGCTTTTTCACGGCACCTAGGTCTAGTCTTATCGACCTAAGTTTGACTATTTATGTATCAATCTGAGAATATGAAATCTGGGCGACCTAGACTTCATGGAGGAGGGCTATGGAAACCGATTCTTTCCAGACCGCGCAATTAGGACATCTTGATTTTCAACAAACGCAACCAGAGCACAAATCTGTTGGGAGCATTCCATTGCCTGATGAATTACCGCGACGACCTGACTTAAATCATCTGCCGCGCGAAATTCTAAAATCGGCAACAGTGGAAAACCTGATCTCGCAAAACGAAGATCTGATGGCTCGCCTGAAAGTGGCTTTGCGCCGCCTTTCCATTCTTGAAACTGAAAATCAAAAAATGACCGAAGAGACCAACAAGGTTCGCCTGTCACAGTCGACATTTACGGATCAGATTTTGGTGTTCAAAGAAAAAGACTCTTTATGGCGCCAAAAGGTAGACCAGCTTGAAAGAGAAAAGCAAATCTACTCTGAAAAAATGCATCAGTTTCAAGAAAAAGCTCGCAACATGGAAGGCGACCTTGCCCGTCATGTGAAATACCATGAGCGTATTAAAACTCAGGTAAAACCCTATATTTCACAACTTAAAGAGTACTCAAACACGCAAGACCTTAAAATCCGTGAGCTTGAAGGATCTCTTGCGCAAAGAGAAGCTTTGTTGCGCGACCTGCGCCATCAAATCATCGAAGTGACGAAGAACTCACGTTACCAAGTCGAAGCTTCAGAGAAAAAGTCCCAAGAGATGGTATCTTTTTACGAAGAACAGATCCAAACCTTGCAGCACGATCTTCAGGTCCTACAAGGAACGCAAGAGGAACTGGAAATCAAATCAGTCAAATTGCATGCAGCCTTGGAAAGACAGGACGCACTAGAGAACGAAATCGTGACTCTTCGCCGCAGCAAAGACGATATGAAAGATCGTCTGGACACGGAAATTGTACGCCAGCAA
>CAMLMF010000495.1 GCA_946480995.1 uncultured Bdellovibrio sp.
ATGGGCAATGAGCCTTTTGATCTACTAAGTTATGGAATTTTCTTCCTATTCAGTCGCCTAGACCTGGTTAGGAAAGTTGAACAAAAACTATACTCAGAAAAAAATTGTAATCTTCAGTCTCAGATTGTGGCGGAGGACAAGGTTGTACTTTTGCAACGTTTCAGTTGTTTGCAATACTCGGTGCCCGAGAGTCCGCTAAAATGAGGGACTATAAAGGGGAAATCTTTTATGGCAAAAAAGACTAATCCAAAAAGAAGAGTCGCAAGGAAAAAAGAATCTTCCTTAGCACAGCGGGGGCTGTGGAGCGGGAACATTAGTTTCGGATTAATCAATATTCCGGTGCGTTTGGTTTCGGCCCGCGAACAAAAAGAAATTCACTTTACGATGCTTGATCCTAAGAACTTATCTCCGATTGGCTACAAGTACTATAATAAGGTTACAGGGTCTGATGTATCTCGGGGTAAGACGGTGAAAGCGTTTGAATATAAAAAGGGCAGCTATGTGATCATGACTGACTCTGATTTTCGTAAAGCGAATCCCATTGCAACGCAAACAATCGATATCGAAAACTTTGTCGAGCTTGCAGAAATTGATCCCGTATTTTTTTCTAAAGCTTATTATCTTTTGCCACGCAAAGGTGGGGAAAAAGCATATGCCTTGTTGCTTGCCGCCTTAGAAAAAAGTGCGAAGGTGGCTATCGCGAAGATTGTATTACATACGAAACAGCATTTAGTAGCTTTGATGCCACGTGGATCTTACTTGCTCTTAGAGTTATTGCATTTTGCCGAAGACGTAAAAGAGCTTAGAGAAATGGCAGCTCAGGAAGCTAAAAGCGTTGCTCGTACTCACGCGCGAGAGGTGCAGATGGCGGAAAAATTGATCGAAGATATGTCCAGTAAATGGAAGCCGGAAGCCTACAAAGACACATATCGCACGGATATTATGAAATTAGTTAATGCCAAGGTTCGCTCAGGGAAAGCGACGGAGATCTCTGAGGACTATGTCGAAAGAGACAAAGAACAAACAGCCGAGATTTTGGATTTGATGCCGCTTCTTAAAAAAAGTCTGGAACGAAAGCGACGAGTGCCTGCCACCAAAACACGGCGAACATCTATGCATTAATCTGTTGCGAGGAGGACAGGGATGAGTAGTAAGGACTATCGTCGAAAACGAAACTTTAAAGCTACACCAGAGCCCTCGCACCGGGTGCCCAGTTCCGAAGAACGTATTTTTGTAGTCCAAGAACATCATGCTAGTCATCTGCATTATGATTTTCGGCTGGAAGCCTTTGGTACTTTAAAAAGCTGGGCGCTGCCGAAAGGCGTGCCGATGAACGTCGGCGAAAAACGTTTGGCAATCGAAGTCGAAGATCATCCTTTAAGTTATGCGACTTTCAAGGGCCGAATTCCCAAAGGGAATTATGGAGCAGGGGTGGTAAAAATTTGGGACACGGGGACTTGGGTTTCTGTGAAGCCTTTAAAAAAATCTTTTATCGATGGTAAAATTGAAATCGAAATGAAAGGCAAGAAGCTTAAAGGTCGTTGGATTCTCATCCGATCGAAAAACAGCAGCTCTAAACAGAACCAGTGGCTATTGATAAAGGGTCATAGCAAGATGATCCAGGTCGTGCCGAAAAAAATGCATAAATTGGGAACTAGGGCCTCTTTTCCGACGGATATAAAACCGCAATTGGCTGTTTTGGTTAAACGGCCTCCAGAGGGGATGGAGTACATTCACGAGTTTAAGCTCGACGGGTATCGGACGCTGGCCTTCATTCACCGCAAAAGTATTCAGATGCGAACCCGCAGTTCGTTGGATTGGAGTCATAAATATTCGACAATTGTCGAAGACCTTAAAAAACTAAAATTACAAAATGCCATCTTGGATGGGGAAGTCATTGTACGAGACTCCGCAGGGCGTAGCAATTTTTCAGAGCTGCAGAAGGTGCTGTCAGAAGAAAGTGGCGATAACCTTGAGTACTGCGTTTTTGATCTGTTGTACTTGAACGGTCGTGATCTGCGCGAAGAGCCCCTGGAAGTGCGCAAAGATCTGCTGCAAAAATTGCTGAAAGAAAAATCGTTACATAATGTTTCTTACGTTGAGCATATTCAAGGTCGAGGCGCCGAGCTATTAACTCAAGCCCGTGAAGAGGGGCTTGAGGGGACTATTGCGAAGGATCGTAAATCAGTTTACTCAATGACTCGTCATCCTTCGTGGTTAAAAGTAAAGTGCATTCAGCGGCAAGAGTTCGTGATTGGCGGTTATTCGGATCCCGGCGGCACACGTCACAGTTTTGGGGCGATACTCTTAGGCGTGTATGACGCCGGAGAGTTGCGCTTTGTGGGTAAGGTCGGTACGGGCTTTAATGACTCTGTTCTAAATGAGCTTTTTAAGAAAATGAAAAAGATTGAGGCGACTCATAGCTATTTCTCTTTGAGTTCCTCAAAAGGAAAAAACATCCATTGGCTGCGACCAGAGCTAATTGCGGAAATCGAATTCCGAGCTTGGACGGGAGAGGGTAAGATTCGACAGGGTTCTTTTATAGCCTTAAGGGATGATAAGTCGGCAAAGGAGATTAAGAAAGAACAGCCCTTAATGATAA
>CAMLMF010000496.1 GCA_946480995.1 uncultured Bdellovibrio sp.
CAGCGCCTCTTTATGACGTGGAACTTTTTACGAACGAAAACGTGCGTGAAATGGCCAGTGAAATTATCCGCGAAAAATGTTTTGAGTCATTACATCAAGAGATTCCGTACTCGATGGCAGTGCGTATCATAAAATTTGATGAAAACGCGTCTCCGATTCCAAAGATCTATGCGGAGATCCTGGTTTCTAAAAACAGTCACAAAGCGATCGTGATTGGTAAAGAAGCTGCAGTGATCAAAAAAATCGGCATGGATTCGCGCAAAGAGATTGAAAAGTTAATGGGTACGAAAGTGTTTTTAGACTTGCAAGTTGTAGCTAAGCCAGAGTGGCTTGAAAACAAACGCATGATGAAGGAGTTAGGGTATGGAACCAAGTCAGAGGATTGATTTTACGCCGAAGGTGGCGATTATCGGTCGCCCTAATGTAGGCAAATCCACATTGTTTAATATTATCACTGAGTCGCGCAAAGCCGTGGTGAAAAACCAAATGGGCGTTACCCGCGATATCATGATTGAACCCGTAGACATCTGGGGCAAGCAGTTCGATTTGATTGATACTGGCGGTATCACTGAAGCCGGCGATATTTTTTCAAAACTTATCAGAGAGCAAGTCACTGAATTCTTGGACTCTGTTGATTTGATCGTGGCAGTCATGGATGGTCGCGTGGGTTTGGTGCCTGAAGATCGTGATATCATCCGCGTGTGTAAGCAGGCGGGGAAGCCGTTTCTTTTGGTAATCAATAAGGTTGATTCGACGCAAGACGAAGTTATGTCTAAAGCAGACTTCTATGAATTCGGCGTCGACATTATTGCTTCTTCATTTGAGCAACGCCGTGGTGTTGGCGATATCTTGGAATGGATCACAAAACAAATTCCGGATAATCCAGGGACAGTCAAAGAGGGCATGAATATCGCCATCGTCGGGAAACCGAACGTGGGTAAAAGCTCGATCTGTAACTGCATCTTGGGTTCAAATCGTATGATCGTTTCTGATATCGCGGGCACAACGATTGACTCTGTCGATTCGCCGTTTAGATACAATGATCGCAAGTACACTTTGGTGGACACTGCGGGTTTGCGGAAATCAGCCCGTCGTGAAGAAGGTCTAGAAATCATTTCTGCGTTTAAATCGCAAGAAGCTATCCGTCGTGCGGATATTGCGTTGTTAATGATTGATGGAACAGAAGGTCCTTCAGATCAAGACGCACGCATCATGCAGACCATCTTAGAAGATCACAAAGGTATTATCGTTGTTGCCAACAAGTCAGACCTTGGTGGTAAAGAAGTTCCTGAATATCGAAAGACATTCCGTGAACAGTGCGAACGTGTATTCCATTTCTTTAAAGATGTGCACATTGTTTTCACGAGTGCCAAGACCGGCCAAGGTGTGGATGATCTTTTTGCGATGATCGAAAAAGTGTCTGATCAAATGAACTTCCGTGTTCCAACGTCAGAATTAAATAACTTCTTCTTTGAAACCATTCGTAAAGCGCCAGCACCAGTTTACGGTGTGAACAACGTGAAGTTCTATTACTTAACTCAGACGTACCAAAAGCCACCTGCGTTCATCGCGTTTGCCAACCATCCTGATGGCGTGACAAATTCATACCGTCGCTTCTTGATTAAAAGTATCAAAGAGCGTTGGGACTTGCATGGTTTGCCGATTCGTATCTTCTGTATGAAGTCTCGCCGTGGTGGTTCTCCGTCAGGGGACAACGAGTAATGAGTAAGCGCGGCGCGTGGCGAACACGTTTTGGATTTTACCTTTTGGCCATTGGCTCTGCCTGTGGTCTGGGGAATCTGTGGCGTTTTCCCTATGTCGTCGGTGAAAATGGCGGCGGGGCATTTATCCTGCTTTATGTTTTCATGGCTTTAGCAATCGGTGCGCCGATGTTGATCGCCGAATTGATGATGGGCAAAAACAGTCGTCGTTCGGTGATCGTGGCAACGCAACAACTAGAAGCAAAAGCTGGCAAAGGTTTCCGCTGGGTCGGGCGCTTTGCGGTTATTCTTAGCATTGTGGTTTTATCTTATTATGCCGTGATCAGTGGTTGGGTTTTGCATTTTATGACGCAATTCCTGATTTCCATTTTTAGTCCGCCAGAGATGGTCACCGCAAAAACCAATCTTGCGGCCTTGATGGGTAACGGTTGGTTGCAATTGATGCTGGCTTCTGCGCATTTACTGATCACTGTTGTCGTGGTTGTTAAGGGTGTGCAAGAAGGTTTGGAAAAGTGGATCAGTTATACCATTCCGCTTTTTGCAATCCTGGTCGGGGTTCTGGTTTTAAAATCTTTCTCGATGCCCTCGACTCCCGAAGTTTTGCGCTTTCTTTTTTATCCTGATTTTTCAAAGCTCACTTGGTCTTCACTGAATCATGCCTTAGGGCATGTGTTCTTCACTCTTTCCGTCGGTTTCGGTACGATGGTGACCTTTGGTTCGTACATGCGCGAAACAGATCATGCGCCGACGGCGGGATTCCGTGTGACGTTGGTGGATACAGCAATTTCGCTGATTGCCGTGGTGATGATTTTCCCGGTGGCCTTTCAAGCCTCGAATGTCCCTTTAACGGACCCAGCATTGATGTTTGA
>CAMLMF010000497.1 GCA_946480995.1 uncultured Bdellovibrio sp.
CAGAACTGAACATTCTGTTTTGGAGTGGATGGAGCTGCTTGGCAGCGGTACCTCAATTTTCGCCACTCACAACCGATGGCTTGGCAGTTTTCGCGTGAAGCGATATGACAGAACTGTGCTTGGGTGGGCGGTGTGTAAGGCGTCGGAAAGCAGCGTCCCGATGGCAGCTCCGTCGCAGAAACATTTAGCGAGCTCAACATAACGAGGAATAAGAGGCATAATTTATTCATAAATTCTCCGATTTAGGATGGGGGAGTGATTTCCCGGTTCGGGGAAAATATTCGATTACCTCAACTCTTGAGAGTTAAATGAGGTTAAAAAGCTAAAATCAACCGACTGTCAAAAACTTCAACAGCCTGACTTCTAAATCGCCTGTCGTAGTCAGGTTATTGCGAGTTAGGAGGGCTTTTAAATGGTACAGAAATCGCATAGATGCGCTATATGGAATCTGTAACATGGGTGTCGATCGTTGAAGCTTCTTTGGATGACCTGCGAAAGCTTGAGCAGCAGTTAGGCGCGTCGTCGTGCGATCAAAAAGATGGAAAAGTCTTTTATACAAAGATTTTGTTGGCCTATTTCCGCAACAACTCAGCAGACATCTCATTTTTAGTTGAAGCACATAATAAATTTCTCGTTGATAGACCAACACTCAAGATTCTGGCCTTAATGCGTTTTCACTTAAGAACGACCGATTTTACTTTGTCAGATCTTTTTCGTTTACATGAACAGGTTCGAAATATCGAGTCCGGCCGGGGACTTTTTTTTGCTGAAGCCTGTTTTATTGCAGGGACAGCGTGTTTGCAAAAATCAGAATATCGTCAAGCAGAGGAATTCTATCTTCAGGCAGCGACTCATTATGAGTTTGCTGGAAGTTTTAAAAAATCTATTCGTGCCCAGCTTTCTAGCTTAGCGGCGTACACCTGTGTCTTTCCAGAGTCGCGTTTGTTTCACGAGTACAGTGTTATTCATGAAAAGGCGATGGCAGTCGGAGAAAGGCTTAGTGCAGGCACGGCCCTAATTAATATTTCCAGAGAACTGCAAAGAATTAAAGCGTTACCCCATGCCCTTACAACGATAGACAAGGCATTAGATATTCTTAAGGAGGATCATCGTTCCAGCCGAGAGTTTAGCTTAGCGATGGCCCAGCGAGCGGATCTTTATTTTCAACTTGATAAAAAAGTCGAAGGTACAAACGATGTGATCTTTGCACTTTGCCACCCCCACGCGGAAGTTCAATCTGCTTGTCATGTCTTAGCGCAAAAATATCAGTTAGATTTGTTGGCCTTGCAGTCACAAACGATACTGCCAACATGGCAAGAGCGAAAGAACCAGAATTCGCAAAGCGAAATACTGACCGTGATGGAAAGTCTTTTGTTGAAGCTTTTATCTGAAAGACCACGAGCCAAGAGCGATTTGATGGATGCCCTTTTTGGCGAAAAGATTTCCACAGAATCTAAGAACAATCGCTTTAAAAATTTGATTTCTCGAGTCAGGTCAAAAGTGCCTGGTATTATCGTTATAAAAGACGGGATCTTTTCTATTCAAGACGAATTTAGTTTTGAAGTTCGGTTTAAATGATGCGTATAAGTATCGCAACCCTTCTATTATTGTTTGCAATGAACGCTCAGGCCCTTTGGAATTGTCCTGGGAGCTCCAAGGCGTCCGTTTCATCCCAAGATTTGGAGAGGCTTTCCTTTTGGAACTTGTGTACCAGTACTGATATAGATGAGGTGCGTTCCGCTCTGCGAGGCACGCCTCTTTTGACGACGAAAGCTTTGCAGGTGATGGACGAAGCAAGTCAGCCGCAAAAATCGTTGATGCGTATTTCATCGCATTTTTACGATATAGCTACGAAGAGATGGAATGTCGTTGAAGGCGTTGGCAGTGTTGTTGCGGCGGTGTCGTTTACAAAGGGAATAAATCCAGATTTTATCAATGCCGACTATTATATATTAACAGCGCACCATGTGGCATCTGGCCAAAACTTAGAGATCCGAGACTTTCGCGGTCGTCGAGTGCCCTTTCAGCGAGTCACTCACGATTTCAAGAGTGATCTGAGCTTGATAAAGCTTGATACAGCACGGATGCCTCTGTTGCCCTTTCCCTTTGCGGTGTTTTCCGTAAGTGAAGAGTCAAATCCTTTGGTTCCAGTGACTCGCTCTTTTACTAACAATGTTATTCGCAATGCTCAGTCTCTTGAGGTTTTCAAGGTCACATATTTAGAAGGCTTGCAGGGGGCTATGAATTATGGACTTCGTTCAGTGGTGCCCCTCGCAGCTTGGTTGACGCCAAAACATACTGCCGGTGATTTAGATCTTCCACTTTTGAATCGACAAGAAGGGCTTAGTCTGCCGGTGTCGTTTGCAAAGGGTGCCAGTGGCAGTCCTGTTCTGGTTTCTCACGTTTCTCAGTTTGGATCTCATTACGAGCTGACAGGAATACTTAACACCTCCTTTGTTCATCGCGAAGCATCCACGGTCACGTCGTCGACAAGTCTTAGAAAATTGTTTAAAACCGCGATTTCAGGTCAATCTGGTCAGACGGGGGAGTGGTATCTCTTTGATGGGT
>CAMLMF010000498.1 GCA_946480995.1 uncultured Bdellovibrio sp.
GCAGTTTCACCTACGGTAAAAAAACCGGGACGGGCTTGGGTTTATTTCAAGCCAAAGCTGCGATTGAGTGGAGTGGCGGCACGTTGATGGTGCAAAGTGAACCTGGCCAGGGCACAAGCTTTACAATCTCGATGGATCGCGAAAAAAAGCCAGGCTGGGTTTCAACAGCAATCGAAGTTGATCAAGATCAGGTGCTATTTTTTGTCGACGACGACGCCCAAATTTTAAAAGTATGGAAAGAAAAGGCGCAAAATTTGAATTTAACTCGCGCGTACTTCTTAAATTCTGTGAAGGCTTTCAAAGAACAACGGGCGTTGTGGTCGGATTCGGCAATTTTGGTGATTGACCAGAATCTGCAAGACACCCAAAAGGGCCTTGATGTGATCGCGGATCTTACGATCGGTAAACGCGCGTACTTGTGCACTTCGGAATTTGACGAAACCTTTGTGCAAGATCAGATTAAAAAACTTAATGCCAATTTAATTCCCAAACCTTGGATTAACCAATTCGAGTTAAAGTTAAGGACAACCTAATGCGCATTCTTATTGTCGATGACGAAACCCTGGTTCGTAAAACGATGCAGTCACAGATTTCTGAACCGCACAAAGTCCTGTTAGCGGATTCTAAAGAAGAAGCTCTGAATATTTTAGACCAGCAGATCGTCGATTTGGTTTTTACGGATCTTTCTTTGGATGAATCTGCAGATCGCGTAGGCTTGGATTTAATTCAAGAGATCACGAAAGCCTATCCAACGACTGTTGTTGTCGCGATGACCGGCCATGACGAAGCCCACCTGGTGGAAGCCTGCATGAAGGCAGGTGCTGTGGATTATTTGCTAAAGCCTTTCGATGCTAGAACTTTGACACAAGTTCTAAGAAAAGCCCCCGTATTGCATCGTCTTTTGCGTCGTAACCAAACTTTAAAGCATCAAGCCGGAAAGAAACTTGTAACCCATTTAAATCTGTACACCAAGTCCCCAGCTTTTAAAGCTGTTCTGGAAACGGCAAAAAAAATCCGTGGTTCTGGGCAGTCAATTTTAATTCGCGGTGAAAGCGGTTCGGGCAAAGAAATCATGGCGCAGTATTTGTGGAGTTTAGAAAATGACAGCTCCAGACCTTTTATTGCCGTCAATTGTGGTGCGATCCCAGCGCACTTAGCAGAGTCCGAATTGTTTGGTCACAAAAAAGGTGCTTTTACCGGTGCGACTGAAACTCGCGCGGGAAAATTTGAAAGTGCTGATGGCGGAGATATTTTCCTGGATGAGTTGGCGACCTTAAGCATGGACTTACAAGTGAAGCTTCTGCGGGTTTTAAGCAGCGGTGATATTTATCCGGTTGGTCAAGACGTGGGGCGAAAGGTGAACTGCCGAACTATTGCAGCGACAAATGAAAATCTAGAAGAACTTATAAAGGATAAGAAATTTCGCGAAGATCTTTATTTCCGCATCAAAAATTTCACAATCACTTTGCCACCATTAAGAGAGCGTAAAGAAGACATTTTGGATTTGGCCAACGAATTTCTTAGAAACGGCAACTTCCGCGATAAGCACCTGAGCAAAGAGGCCGAAGAACTGTTGTTAACTTATTCGTGGCCAGGCAATATTCGTGAACTTAAATCCGCGATTGAAGTCGCGTGTGTCTTGGTTGATGGCAATGAAATTACACCTAAGGATCTGACTCCGCACTTGGTGCAGTCAGCACCAGTCTATGAGGAAGTGATTAAAACCTCCTCGATGACAGAAATCGATGAAAAAGCTCTTGAAGGTCGTTACAGTCACGTGGTCTCTGAATTTGAACTGAAACTTATCGACTTTGCCCTGAAAAAGAAGGGCTCTGAATCCGCAGCGGCCCGTTATCTTGGGGTCCCACGCAGTACTTTGGGTGATATTCGTCGCCGCCTGCAAGGCATTAAGAAATAAATCCTCCCTGTCGGCTTTTCGGCACTGCCGAAGGCCCGTCATGGACCTCTGCCGGGTTCCCGGCAGCAGTGGTCTCAAATCGAAATTAAGCTCTTTATAAGAGAGAAAAACTCGGCACTGCCTGTGCTTTAAAGGTTGGTATCGGATCGCACATGAAGTCGATCTTAATCAGCCAAGGACGGCGCAAATCAAGGAGTTTTTATGAGAACACAACAATACCAAACTCACGTCTCTGTTAACGAGAATCCTTCTGTTAACAATCCTCACACCTTCGCGAATCTTGTAGCACTCAATGGCCTGTGTGAGCGTGAGACAGTTCGCTACTTACAAGTGATTGTGGCCGAGATGTATGCGCAAACTCTGGGACTAACTGCTTTGGATCTAAACTCAGGACGTGGGGTTTCAGCGATGGCCTTGGCTGAAATGGGATTTCAGGTGGCGGCGTACGATATGCACCGTCATTCGATTTCTATTTTGCAGAAAATCGCTGTGCACCAAGAGCTCAATGTCTCTTTCGGCATGGGCGGAATTTTTAAACTTGAAACTTTACAGAAAAAATTTGATCTCATTCACGATGCGGATTGTTTAACAAACATGCCGAATCAAGAGGAGCGCGCGAAGTTCTTAAGA
>CAMLMF010000499.1 GCA_946480995.1 uncultured Bdellovibrio sp.
GAGACACAGAGACTTCCGCTTTTAAAGGCACCGTGCCCTGAAGCAATAGCTTTTGCGAGCCTTTAGCACCCGCGAAGGCAGGGATTAACAGACTGAGAGCTAAAACAACCGTACGTAAGTCCATATAAAACTTGTCGGCTGGACTGGACCAAAGCTTTAGGGGGCAAAAATGGCGCCCCGCGCCAGGTTTGATGCGGAGCAATCCCCACGGTGGAAGTTCCTTAAATAGAGTCTATGCGCTAGGATGCGGCCTTCGAAAAGAGAGGCCCTGCATATGCAAATTACTGGTGAAAACATCACTCTGGAAAATCTATATCAAATTGCGCACACACCCAGCATGAAAGTCGAACTTTCAGCGACGGGTAAAGCGCAAATGCAAAAATCCCGGGACTATATTGAAGGGCGCATTTCCAGTGGCGAAGTGATGTATGGTGTGAACACCGGCTTTGGGGCTTTTTCTTCCGTGCGTATTTCTGATTCCGAAATTGAACAACTGCAAAGGAACTTAATCCGTTCGCACTGCATGGGCGTGGGGGCTCCGTTTACTAAAACAGAAACCCGCGCGATGATGGTTTTGCGTGCCAATGCGTTGGCGAAAGGCCACAGCGGCATTCGTCCGTTGGTTGTTGAAAAAATCTTGGAGTTTTTAAATAACGACATTATTCCGGTTGTGCCTTCACAAGGTTCTGTTGGCGCGAGCGGTGACCTAGCGCCCCTATCGCACTTGGCTTTAACTATCATTGGCGAGGGTGATGCGTGGGGAGCTGATGGCAAACCTGTGCACGTCACGCAGTTATTAAAAGAAAAAAATATTCAGCCTTTAGAGCTTAAAGCCAAAGAAGGTTTGTCGATGATCAATGGATGCCAAGTGATGACCTCTATTGGTTTGTTGTCGACATGGGAAGCGCGTCGCTTGCTGTGGACCGCCGATCTTGCCGGAGCCATGTCACTAGAAGGTTTGCGTGGATCGCGTAAACCTTTTGACCCATTGATTTCTGCCAGCCGTCCGCACCCGGGGGAAGGCAAAACCGCACGCAATTTGATAAAACTTATGGGTGCGAAAAGTGAAATTGGTGAAAGTCACTTTAGCGACGATCACCGCGTGCAGGACGCGTATTCATTGCGTTGCATGCCGGCTGTGCACGGGGCTGCGAAAGATGCTCTTCGCTATGTTGCCAAAGTTTTAGAAACCGAAGCGAATTCTTCCACGGACAATCCTTTGGTTTTTGCCGACGACAATAAAGTTTTGTCCTGCGGTAATTTCCACGGCATGCCGGTGGCCCACGCTATGGATTTCGCGGCAATCGCGATTTCTTCGCAAGCAAGCATCAGCGAATGCCGTATTTCAAAAATGATTTCAACCCAGATGAGCGAACTGCCACCTTTCTTGACTCCGAACGGCGGCTTGAATTCAGGGCACATGATCGTGCAAGTGGCGGCCGCGTCTTTGGTCAGTGAAAATAAAGTTTTAGCCCATCCGGCCAGTGTGGATTCAATTCCGACATCGGCAGAAAAAGAAGATCACGTTTCTATGGGCACCATCGCCGCAAGAAAATTCACACAAATCCTGCGCAATGCTGAAAACGTGGTGGCGATGGAATTGTTGTCAGGCTGCCAAGCCTTGGATTTGATCGCGCCATTAAAACCAACGGCGGGTGTGAAGGCTGCTTACGATTGCATTCGTAAGGTTGTTCCCTTTGCCAAAGAGGATCGTATTTTTTCGAAAGACGTGGAAGCCATCAAAGTTCTGATGAACTCTGGCGAATTAATGAAAGCCGTACAAAACGCTGTCGGCGAACTTGAGTGGTAAAAGGATTCTGAGGGGGAAAGATGAAAAATCTTTTGTTGGTTGTAATGCCATTTTTTCTTATGTCTTGTGCTGGCAAAGAAAAAACGGAAATGAAAAATCCGCTAGAAGTTTTAAATGGTGCTAATTACGGACAAAGTGCAGCGCCTGTTTATGGTAACGACCAGGGGATTACCACAATGTCCCAGGGAATCCCGGCGACAGGCACGCAAAACAGAGCGACCCGAGTGCGGGGCAAGATTCTTTTAGGCGAGGGTTTCAATGCGGCTCCGCTTAAATTTGTCGAAGTTCGCGTGACCGATGCGGCGGGAAAAAAGCTTGCGCAAGTGACCAGCGATATTAACGGCAAATTTTCTTTTTCAGGTGTGTTTTTCAATGGTCGCTATTTTATTGAGATCATTTCCAAAAAATATACAGGGAAGGCAGAGTTTTTCGTCGATCGCTATGAGGTCGAAGTCGAAGTCAACGCCAAACCATTGTAGGTAGCAACTTAGTTGCAAACTGAATCTTTATTTAAATAAATTTAACGTCGTACATCCCAAAAATTTACGGCGTACCTCCGGAGGAAAAATGTCTCGAGTAGTGAAAGCTCCCACTGGGAATAAGATGGTGTGTAAAGGTTGGCTGCAAGAAGCCGCGTACCGCATGATTCAAAATAATTTGGATCCAATGGTGGCGGAGCGTCCTGAAGATCTTGTCGTTTATGGCGGGATTGGTAAAGCGGCTCGCAATTG
>CAMLMF010000500.1 GCA_946480995.1 uncultured Bdellovibrio sp.
GATGGTGTTAATATCTTTTGAATACGACGCGGTCACGATACGACGGAAGTTACCTTTGAATTCCACATTTGCAGGAAGCGGTGGAAGTTTTTTGTCTTCCTCAATACCTAATGTCAGGTTGACGTATCCTCGTGAATGGAACGTGTCGACCCCTTGTTCGGGATTTGCAACAGATGGCTCTGCGACCAGCTCATCATCAGCATAAGCAAATTGCGTAAAGCAGAGCCCCACAAGCAAACTTGCTAACAGAAAGTGTTTTTTCATAAATCCCCCTAAACTTCCCCTATTAAACCCGATTACAAAGTCTTAAAGCCATTGCTACGAGGTCTTTGTGCTGGCGGAGGTGCAGTTCTTTGTTGTGGTTGTGCTGGTTGCGTATAAACAGGACGTGGTGCCGTGTAAGGAACAGAGGCTGGCATTGGATTGCCAGAGCCGCCTTCGAACGAAACCATTGGTTTTCCTAAAACAGAATCTGAAGTCGAGCTTGGTAGGCGCGGTGGAATTGTTCTGTCGCTAGGATTTCTTAAAGCAAAGAACAGATTTCCTGGCGCTACGGAAAGCATGTAAAATAAATCTTGGGCTTCTTTAGGCGTCGCTTCAACTGTGATCGTTGTATATTTCGTGTCACCTGTTAATGCGATTTGTGTTAAGTTCTTACCGGTTGAATCTAGTTCAAACATTCTTGGAATGTTATTCACGACACTCACACCTGTTGCCAGGACCACTACGTCGGACATCATTGTGAAAACTTCGCGACGTTGGCTGACACCCTTACCAGAATCCACTGCGGCATAAATATCCACGCGATCACCTGGGCGAATCAGCTTTGCAACCCCACGCACTTCATCGACAGGAATTGTGACGGCACGTTTGCTGGGTGCCACTTGCAAAGAAATCCCTGTGTCAGGACCCGGAGTTAATAAGTTATTTTTTACAACCATTTGGCCCTTACGAATAGGTACCGCCGCCACGTTCCCGATGATTTCGTCAGGAATAGTGATGGCATCTGGTTGAATGAAGTCAGCCGGAAGCTCTTTTGTTTCCACCATCGTGTCATAGATCGTTTGCATTTCGGCAATGTCTTCTTTGGCGATGACCACACGTTTTGTTGAGCCGAAGCGTTTGTCGTATTCAGCTTTCTTTTCTTGCGAATAGCTGTACAGAAGGAAAGTCGCAAAGACTCCAGCGGCGATGGAAAGCCATAAATTTCTTGTGTCGTTTGATCCCATAAGTCCTACTTCTTTCTAGCTTCCGGCTCCACAGGATGAGTTTAAACAAATCCCGTAAGTTGTCTTAATCCAAATGGGGTTCACCCCTTGATGCACACTTTCACTGACACGACCATCAGAGATTCCTCTGGTTTTGGCGTGTTCACCCTTCGAGTTGCCGATTTCTTCGGCGGCTCTATTACTAAATGACATAAAATCAATTAAACGCGAACTGGCTGCCCACGGTGGATCAGTTTGCGTTTTTGTCGCAAGTTTTTCAGAGATTGTACCGTGCACACGATTTTTAACTTTTGAAAACTCAACACCCACCGGACCGCTGTTTCTGAAATAGGTTAGGTCTGTGCGATTTCTGAAAGTTTCAAAAGCATAGTTGCGCGAAGCGATTGAATTCAAAATGCCCGTATGAATCGCGCCAAAAAAGCCTAAAGAGAAGTTAATGAACATCACAATAATAATGACAATGGGGATGATCTCGAACACGGCCATCCCTTTTTCATTATTAATTTGTGCGAACTTTCTTTTCTTTAGCATCCGTTATCCTCCATAGGGGCGTATTTATTTTCCCCCGAGGCGCCAAGGATTCGATAGCGGCTTTCTAGATCCAAGATGGCTTTGTAACGTTGGCGCACTTGCAGATCCCAACATTCTTTTTGAGTCGGCTCGCGAATAAGCAAGCCGGTGATCTTTGTTGAAAATCCAGAATCTGGATCTTCAGACGTGCTGCCTAAGAAAGGAAGTTTTAAGTTTAAGATGCGTGGTTGAAAATCAAAGCGTACACCGACCTGCGGGACGCGATCTGCAACTTGATTTGGGTATTCACTAAAGCTACGTCCTGTGGCGCCACCGCCGCGGACATCGAGTTCTGCGGAAAGAATGAACCATCCCTCAGATCCATTATTAAAGAGATTTTTTAAAGCGGGTGTATTTAAAAGAGCTTTATACTTTTCTTTGGCTAATTGCTCTTGCTTGTCTTGGTCTACATGACCAGCAGCGTGCGCGCGTGCGCTTGAAAACGCCACGTATTGAGCGACTTCGGCCATAGAGAGGGTAAAGTTCAAAGCGAATAAAACAATGCATAAACCCGCGCTTAACACGAGGGCAAAAATAAACTCTGCGGTGATCATACCGCGAGAATTTTGCAATGGTCTAAAAGCTCTTTTACTTTGTTCCATAAAGCCTATCTATTCAGGTTTCGCAGTTACAGATCTCCCAATTTGATTTGGATGTAGCGCACGAGCCTCTGCTGGAGATTTCCATACGCCTGCTTCGATCATTCCCGAAACTTTTTCCCACGGTCCGCCCACCATCT
>CAMLMF010000501.1 GCA_946480995.1 uncultured Bdellovibrio sp.
TCCCGTTAACATCCACGGGTGAAATCTCTTAGAAAAATGACAGGTAAAGGAATAGAGAGCACACAGAACTGGGAGAGTCGCTAAAGAATACAGAATTTCAACAGGCAGACCCAGTTCAGACGCAAACTGGGGTAAAAAAAGTCCCGTGAAAAGTGCACTGCCCGTGGCGCCAAGACCATCCAACAAAAAGATCGTTTTGTTATTTAAATGCATAAGAAATAGTAGCGAATATCAAGAGCCCTCGATAGGCTTAAAATCTGCCGCAACATTAATATTTTATGATTTTAAATATAGAAAAAATGGTGGCTTGAGACGGAATTGAACCGCCGACACAAGGATTTTCAGTCCTCTGCTCTACCAACTGAGCTACCAAGCCAATGGAATTCAAAAGAGACCAATGTGTATCTTTTGGCCCCTTTGATGTCAACAATTAGGCTTGCCAGTTTTTCATAGAAATCACAATAACGCATTGCAATCTCAACTGGGCCCCTGAGAACACCCTACTATTTAATAAACAGGGATCTGGTAATAAAGCGCAAAGACTTATCCGACTTAATCACATTAAATACCGCAAACTTACACCCGGTAAAAGAAAACACACTGTGCACCTTTTTGGTGTTTAAAACGTACCAGCCGCCATCTCGGAAAGGCAAAACCTTGTCTTCGGTGATCCATACAAAGTTCGTCGGATGGCAGCCTTCGATACAATAGATCACGCGGAAAGTGCCCCAATCAAGATCGCGGTGATAGGGAAAGTAGCCCCCGGGACCCAACTTAATAATGTGACTCCGCCCCAACTCAACACTGTCATAAAAAGACTGGAACTGTTTCCCTAAGGGAGTAATCGCTCGGAAATGGGATTCATTGTATTTTGTCCCATTCAAACGATTCAGCTCAACCAGACTGTCCAAATCAGGATTTCCACTCATGCCGCCATCTAACGACGTGATACTTAAACCCCACCGCGCAATGGGCTTGCGCGGATTGTACTGCTTCCATTCGTTTTCAAAATCTTGAAGCTGCAATGGTAAACTTTCTAAATTTAGCTCACAGCAGTCTCCCAAATCTGAATCAAACATAGGAAGTCCTTTTATTAAGCTTTATCAAAAGCCGCTTTTAAGTCCGCCAATAGATCCTCAAGATCTTCCACGCCAACAGATAGACGGATCAATGAATCGTCGATGCCTAACACTTTGCGCGTCTCTGGTGGTACAGAGGCGTGGGTCATAATCGCTGGATGCTCAATCAAGCTTTCAACGCCGCCCAAACTTTCCGCCAATGAAAAGACATTCACGTTTTCAAGGAACTTACGAGCAGAGTTCAGACCACCCTTGATATAGAACGTAATCATCCCGCCAAATCCATGCATTTGTTCTTTCGCCAAAGCGTGCTGAGGATGACTTTCTAGACCAGGATACAAAACTTTTTCTACCTTGGGATGCGCTTCCAAGAATTTTGCCACGGCCATCGCATTGCTTTGATGGGCCTTCATTCGCAAAGGCAAAGTTTTTAAACTGCGCAAGCACATAAATGAATCAAAGGGGCTTAAAGTCGCACCAATGCCATTACTTAAAAAGGCCATTCTTTCAGCTAAATCGTCTCTTGAAACCACGGCAATACCGCTGACGATATCGCTATGACCACCGATATATTTTGTTGCCGAATGCACAACGATATCAGCACCTAGTTCTAGTGGACGTTGGAAATAAGGGCTCATAAAGGTGTTATCGACAGCGACAAGAATCCCCTTGGATTTTGCAATCGCGGCGATTTTTTTAATATCAACCAACTTCAAAGTCGGATTCGTCGGCGTCTCTAACCACACAAGCTTAGTATTTGGTTTTACGGCCTTTTCAAAGTTTTCAACTTTCGTTAAATCGACGAATGAAAACTCCATGCCATCATGCTTAAGAATTTTATCAAAAAGACGGAATGTGCCGCCGTACATATCGTCCATGGCAATCACATGATCACCACCTTTTAAAAGGTGCATAACCGTTGTTGTCGCCGCACAACCTGAAGCAAAAGCAAATCCATGCTTACCGCCTTCAAGATTTGCTAAACATTTTTCGTAGGCGCTGCGGGTCGGATTGTGAGTACGTGTGTACTCCCAACCCTTATGAACGCCCGGTGATTCTTGTACATAAGTCGAGGTTAAATAAACCGGCGTCATAATCGCGCCCGTTGTCGGATCAGGTGCTTGTCCAGCGTGAATTGCTCTTGTTGAAAAACCTAGGTTTTCAGTTACTTTTTTCATGTGTGACCTATTGTTTTGAAAGTTTTTTGAGTTCTTCTTCAGCGAAAACGACGCGATTGAAGGCGTTTTTCACGTCCTCACCCTTAAGAAGGCCATTTTCAACCATCCAGTTGTCATTAAATGCCTTACTTAAATAAGCACGTCCGCTATCAGGGAAAATAACTACGATGTTTGATGGTTTGCTGATTTTTTCTGCGGCCTTCATTGCTCCCACTAAAGCCAGCGCACTAGAAGGTCCCACTAATAAACCCTCTTCAGCAACCAAACGACGAGTC
>CAMLMF010000502.1 GCA_946480995.1 uncultured Bdellovibrio sp.
CGGCAGCGATGACGCCTACCACAGAAAAGAGAGTGGCTATGCAAAACTCCGTACCAGGTCACTATCGCCTTAATGATCTTCAGCAAACTTTGGCGCCCAACCGCCTGCGCATCCTAGTCGTTGACGATGTCGACGACAATCGCAACTTGTTTGGTATCTATTTAAGAAACACGATACACAGTGTGCGTTTCGCACAAAGCGGACGTGAAGCTGTTGAGATTTCAAACAATGAACACTTCGATATTATTTTTATGGACGTGCAAATGCCTGGTATGGATGGCCACGAGGCCACGCGCTTGATTCGCAAGCTAGAGCAACAAAACAAAAGATCCCCGGCCCACATCGTGGCCTGCACTGCCAACGCTTTTTCGGAGGACGTCGATAAAAGTCTGCAAGCCGGATGTGATAAGCATCTTTCAAAGCCTATTCGCAAAGACACCCTTATTCAAACCATCAACTATGTGTCGAATCCGCCACCGGCCGTTGTATATTAAGGTTCAGGCGATCTAAGATCGTCTGCCGCGACAAGCTCCCTCGTTCTTGAAAGGCATAGATTACGCGCAAGGAATGCGGATCTGAGCTCCAATGATAAATCATCCCTGAACACATTTTGCACGGCTTGTGCGTCACGTACAGAGTGGCGCCTGGCGGAATTTTACCTTGGCCTTCCTGATAGAGCTTTTGAAGCAAATTTACTTCCGCATGCAGTGTTTTATTTTTGGCATTGCTATTAAGGCCAAATCCCAAAACTTCGCCCGCCCGGCTCACCAGCACAGCGGCGACATTGCGATTGAAGTCATGCAGAACCTCGCCGCGTGGAACTTGGGCCGCAAGCTTTAAGGCGCCGTGCAAGTAATCCAGCGAATTTTGGTCGTCGGAACCAGCTTGGGCGTGTAAAAAACTTTGCACCTCTGCCAAAGCCTGACTATTTTCAGGGCTTTGATAGACGGATTCCACTACGAGCTCTTGCTGGGGTGCGATCGGCTTTAAAACAAGATCTAAACTCATTCCGTTATCTATCGCATGGATCTGATCACTCATCCTTTTTCCAACGACCTTGACCATGCCCTTGCACATTTCTGTCGCGGTCCCGGTAAAATAGATTCTGTTCCGCAAAATAAAGAAGCTGTGATCGATAAATTCGTCAAACAAACCTTGCAGCAGCTTCACCACGGCCGACGAAGGAGCCTCGGCCTCTTTGGGAAAGTGGGCATAATAGACGACGCCCGCCGCTTCAACAAAAGCCACATCCATCTGTGACTGATGAAGTAAAAATGCTATGTGTTCGGCCTTTTTTTGTGGCTGCATAGAAGAATTGATACCATAAGCTCCATTTATTGTCTAAATAGGACCCATGGACATGATCAAAAACCGTCTGGATAAAAACTTTAAAAAATTAAAAAGCTGGTCCCAACGCCATCAAATTGAAGCGTTTCGTCTGTATGACCGCGACATCCCAGAGTATCCGTTTATCGTTGATATCTATAAAGACCATTTTCTGATTTACGATAAAAGTGAATTCATCGATAAAGACAAAAACCATTTGCCGCACGTGATGGACGCCTTGAAAGCCTTATTCAAGTGCTCTGATGACCAAATCGTCCTAAAAAAACGCGAACGCCAAGAGGGTTTAAAGCAGTACGAAAAATTAGACGGTAAAAATCTGACTTTTACGGTGCGGGAATCCCAGGCTCTTTTCAAAGTAAACTTGTACGATTATTTGGATTCCGGTTTATTTCTAGATCACCGCCCGATGCGCCAAAAAGTCTTTAAGAACGCGGCTGGGAAAAAGTTTTTAAACCTGTTTTGTTATACCGGCTCTGTCAGCGTCTTTGCCGCGTTGGCCGGGGCCCGCACGACCAGTGTGGATATGTCCCAGACGTATTTGCGCTGGGCCCAGGACAATTTCGAACTCAACAATCTGCCTTTAGCTGAACACAGCTTTATCAATGCCGATGTTCTTGAATGGTTGCGCAGCCAAAGCAAAACACCGACCTTTGATATGATTTTCTTAGATCCTCCGACGTTTTCGAACTCAAAGAAAATGGAAGATGTTTTCGAGGTCGAAAAGGACCAAGAATTCCTCGTCGAGGCGTGCATGCAAATGCTGACCCCGGGCGGGATTTTGTATTTTTCGAACAACAAAAGAAAGTTTAAATTAAGCGAAAATATCCTCGCAAAATACCTGGTGAAGGACTTAAGTGAAGAAAGTATCCCCCAGGATTTCCACGACAAAAAAATCCACGTGTGCTTCGAGATCCGCGCCAAGTAAAAGCAGGGGGCATTTCAGCCCTCA
Organism: uncultured Bdellovibrio sp.; assembly: GCA_946480995.1. Next base: position 2,297 of record CAMLMF010000502.1, read on the forward strand.
CAAGCGCCCGCCAACTAGAGTGTTAACTCTGCGAAAGCACGAATTTTTCTAAAGAAATTTCGCGAGGGCAAAAAGACCTTGTCACAGCCCGCAAAAGACCTTAGAACCCCCCTTTCAAATCAACATTTTGTGTCTGGGAGGACGAGGAATTGAAAGCTCTAGGTCGCCATATTTTAGTTGAGTTCAGTGGGTGTAACGCCGAAGTTTTAAACGATGTTTCTGTGAT
>CAMLMF010000503.1 GCA_946480995.1 uncultured Bdellovibrio sp.
GACGGAAAGGAAAAGCCCCCTTGTTCGGGTCCGCGTAAAATCACCTGTTCAGAAATCGCGGAACTTAAGGGGCGAGGTCGCTGAAAGAACTCTTTTAAATATGCACTCGACAAAAAATCTGCCAACGACGCCGTCAGCACGGCACCAAGAAAAACCAAAATCCCTTTCAGTCTTTGCCGCAAAAACAACGCCACCAATAACGTCGGCAACCCCATCAATGAAAACCACGGCGACTTTTGCACATCTGTCCACCATGGAAAAAATCCATCAAAGACCGTGTTGGCCGTTTGTGAATTTATAAAAAGAAAAGTTTTTTGATCTAAGCTTTCAAGCATGGGATTTTTAAAGGCGATTTTTTAGAACGCCAAAACCCCCACGGTCCACGACACACTGTAAATGGTTGCATCGTTGTCTAAGCGATTGGAAGACACAACAACGGGCACTTCCCCATCCATGCGCACATCTTCGCTTTGCTCTAGCTTTTGCACTGTCACGGAAATTTCTGAAAACCACACTTGGCCCGCGGGGCTTTTTTTCAAGACTCCAAAGCCCAATCCAGCGACAGGTCCGTCAAAATGGATGCGACTGACGCCGGGTTCAGAGCTGCGAATGCTAGTGTCACCTTCTAAAAATAAAACTGTTGGGGCCCGGCCTAAAAATATTCGACCATAAGGGGCTGAATTTAGAATTGACACCGGAATTTGACGGCGCACGCCCACTGTCAAAAGTGTGTCCCACAACAGATAACTGCGCACACGATTGAATTTGACGTTGGCACTCCATTCAAGGGCCCACTCAGGATCTAAAACATAAAACAAATCCGTTTTTAAATTTAATCCCAGTCCACCGTCATCCCGATCTTCATTCGAATTATAAACCGAAGAATTGACTCCCCCGCCGGCGAATAAATGCAAACCCTCACTCCAGTAAGTCGGTTCGAAATCTTCGGCTTGGGCTGAGGCAGAGAAAAATAAAAAAAGAATCACTAAAATTTTTTTCATCTTAGTAACTCCACTGCAAGGCCATACCCACACCATCACGCACCGGCAACGGCATGGCTGACAGACTGCCCGGTTCATCTATTAAAAGAGCAAATGGATTTAAGACATAACCAAGAACCCGTGCTGACCACAGATCACTGCTGCGTAAGTTTCCGCTTAAGCGCTCAAACCCCATGCCCAGCAAAGTGCCAAAGATCGGGGTTTGATAAATGTCCTGCAGACTTGGTTTTTCAGTGTAGTTTTCAATGGCGAATTCAAATGCTAAGGATGAAAAAAATGTCCACGCAAAGGCGTCGATTTCTGAATAGCCGCGATAGCGATAAAACTGATAATAGTATTGCCCCGCCAAAGCGTGCTTAAAAATATTGTAGTCAAAACTGTCTTTATCAAATGTTGGCTGAGTCATGTAAGAAAAGAAGTGATCCCACGACCCATGGGTGCGAATGGTTTCTTGTTGTTGCAGCAAATAAAACGACCACTGGGCCCCATAAACCATCGCAAAGTTGTAAACCTTATCCCAAGACCTTGAGCTCTCCGCGGTCGGCACCGAGGGCTCTGCAGAGGCCTTATCAGAGGCCCCAGCGGGCATAGACAGGAACAAAGCAGTCATCAGGATCAGGGTGAGGGTTTTCATCGGGGGCTCCACAATCGCGTCACAACTTGTGATTTTGGGTCCGAACTAAGTATTTAATTTGACTAACAAAATACTTTTTAGCGTCTAATTAAGTATGTACGCGATTACTTATTTAATCTTGATCCCAAATTACACCCGCGCAATTAAGTAATCAACTAATTACTTAAAAATGCGCCTTGGTCGCCTAAGGGGTTTCGCGAAACTTGCCTAAATTTCAACTCGCTGTCGCAGATTTATTTTGTCGAACGAAGGACTCTCAAAATTTCCCAGCGACCTCACAAACGACAAAGCCCTGGGAGTCCGCGCCTAGTCTAAGAACTATCTAGACGCGCTCAACTGCTTGTCAGCGCGCACTCGCAATAACTAGCCCCCGCTGGACTCGACACCAGGGCGTGACTTTTTTAGCCTGAGCAAATGAATCTACTAAAAAAAATAAATCTCGCGGCTGTCGCCATTTCCTTTCTTTGCGCAAGCCCAAGCTTTGCCCTTCACATTGCCTTAGATCCCGGCCACGGTGGCGTCGACACGGGCGCGGTCCATGGCCAAGCCAAAGAAGCTGACTTAGTTCTAAAAGTTTCTCAGCGTCTTAAAGTTTTGCTCGATAAAGATGAGACCTTCAAAGTCACCGTCACTCGAGTGCAAGACAAAAACATCAGCTTACCCGCGCGAGTAAAAATCGCCGAAGATGCGAAAGCCGACGTCTTTGTCAGCTTGCACGCCAACGCCGCTTCCGATCAAAGAGCCAAGGGCGTCGAATTTTTCTTCCAAAATAATTTACCACCCGACGAAGAAAGCTTATTTTTAGCCAGCCAAGAAAATCAGGCGATGATGAACAGCAAAGAACTGCGCGAGATTTCCGGCGGAGATGAGCTATCTAAAAAAGGT
>CAMLMF010000504.1 GCA_946480995.1 uncultured Bdellovibrio sp.
TTGTCAAAGCAACAAACTTTTCTTGCAAAACGGGATCAAGATCAGCAACCGCCACCCAAGCATCGCCCTCTTTCGGTGGCGCAATTTTTAACATGCGGCCGGCCGCAATTTCTTGAAAAACGAAAAATTGATTCTCTAAACGCTGCAATGCTTGAAAGTACGGATCCAATTTTTCTTTGGTCTCGCGCTTAGCTTGCAGCTCTTGGCGCAACAACGAAAATCTTTCGTTGCCAAAAATTTCATCGCCAGAAAACCAACGCTGGTCCTTCGGCAACTTCATCGCTTCCAAAACCTGATGATTGCGCACTTCGAAAATCTTTTTGCCCTGCCATGCTTGTGGCGACAACATCCACGTTAAAACAATTTCTGTGGCCGCGCGGCCTTCAAATTTCGACTTGCCGTAAACGATCTCTAGCATTTCGCGCGCAAAGCTGTCGTAAGGCTTAATCCGCCCCCCATCTTGCACTTGCAGATAGTTGATCGCATCCCCGGGCTTCGCCACAGCACTAGCACCGAAGCCAGCGCCACACATTACGAACAGCAAAAGAGTCATTATTTTTTTCATATTAGTTCCCACCATCTTGCGACTTGCGAGCAATCTTAAAATCCAAATGTTTAAACCACATCAATAAAACAATACCGATACTCATGACCAACGAACCCAGGTATTTCAAAAAACGCCCTGGATCGTGATTCACAGAAAATATAGAAGCTACGGGCTTCCCCTCTTCTTCCTGGAAGCTTGCCTGATAAATCGTCAAGCCATTGTGTTTTAGAGGCTCGTTCATGGAAATCTTCGCCTCACCCACCTCGGCGATGTTCACAATACTCTCATACGCCATCGCGCGCATCGTGCCTTGATAACGAGTCACTGCAAAATCTTTTAAATCAACCTTAAAGCCGATATCGGTGCGACGATTGCCATAAGTCAAAAGATACACAGAGTTATTGGTGAACAGCTTCACCATGTCGTTCAGTAAAACCCAATGTTCTTTATTGTCGAAAATAATTTTTATCGCCGAGGTCGTCATCGGTGTTGGGCGCGCTGCTGGCTGCAAGTCCCAATCTTCTTTGGCCGAAGGTAAATAGCGCAGAACGCGGAAATTCAGAGCCATCTTAAAGCCAGGATCAAAAACATCACCCTCTTTAACCGTGCCCTTTTTAAGTGGCTTTACTTGATCCTTCTGAAATACGACATAACTTAAAGCACTGCCATCTTTTTGCGGCGTTAAGAACACTTCATTTGCGCCACGCCCATGAATAGGTGCTTCGCCTAAGTGAATTTGCGCCGGCCCAAAGTTATGCGTGACCATGCTGTCAGGTTTTTTCTGCACCAACCACTCAATCACATTGACGTTGTCGTTCTGCAATTGAAAGCGCAAACCCGCGCCGCTTTTTTTCGCTTCATCCGGCACCACTTTGCGCGAAGACAAAACGTACTTTTGATAATCGACGACGCGAATTTCACCTTCATAAGCCGGAATGATAAAAGGCTTTTCAGGCGTTGGTGGATGCTTGAAAAAATCCACTTCAGTTTCTAAGGTTTTCGAATAGCGATCGCCGTCAAAAGATGTGTACACCACAAGATCTGTTTCGGCGGTCTGCACCAGGTTATTGCTTTCACCAATCCCCACGCGCATCGTACCATCCAAACCGTATTTAGCTGTGATCAAAGACCCCACAAGGATGATGATGATTCCAATGTGCGCTAAAACGAAGGCCGCATGACGTCTTTTCCACGGCCAACGATCCACCATGACCGCGATCAAGTTGATCACCAGCAGCCCCATGACTCCGTACATCCACCAGGTGTCATAGACGATTTTTTTCGCCGCATAGGCATCGTACTTGGCTTCGACAAAAGTTCCGATGGATGTGATAACCGCCAAGGAAATGATAACGAAAACCGCCAACTTCAAAGACGCCAACGGTTTGTTCAATTTTTTAAGAAGAGATTTTTTCGATCCGTCCGCTTTACTCAAAGCATGTCCTTAGTGAAAGCTAATTAATTTTTATTGATAGCTATCAATAATTTAAGTCCGCTTCACTGACCATGCTTTTCGCTTTTCGACGCCCTACATTATATGCATCAAATTGTTGCGGATATAGCTCATCGCAAAGAGCACTTTTTCCTGAACCTTCTTGGCTTCGTCGGGTTTGAGCTTTTTGGTTTTCTCATCCATATACAAAGCGCGATTCATTTCCACTTGCAACGTGTGCTGATCGCGAGCAGGAACTCCATACTGTTCCGTGACGCGACCGCCAAAATACGGCCAGTTATAGCCGACTTTAAATCCCGCCGTCACATAGGCGGCAATCACCAGATCTTTAAAGCGTGGATCACAACTTTTACCTTTGCTGTCACTGACGACAATGTCAGCACGCTGCTCCCCCGGGTCTCGATGCTCACTGGTGCCCACGGACGGCATGCTGTGCGCATCAATATGAAAAGTTTTTTTGTGACCTTTCAAATCCAGTAAGGAAACTAAAAAGTAATGACC